>JAOUNK010000068.1 GCA_029881015.1 Gammaproteobacteria bacterium
GTCGGTGTCGCGTGCGAGAATGGCCTTTAGTAAGGGTGTCGGCAGGATGTCGAGGGGCATGACCTGTTCGAAGCTGCCGATCGAGACCATGGCGCGCGCGCTGCCGTTTTGTGATGTCGTCATACGGAGCTTCTTCCCGAACAATTCGCCGACAAACGCCCTTGCTGCCGAGAACTTGCCGAAGCCGGGGCGCATGAAGCTCAGGAACTCGCGCTCGGTGCCTTCCTGCAACACGGTTATCTGGTCGTCGTAGCGGCCGAGGTATGCGGCCCAGCCCGCAGCGCGACGCCCGTTCAGGACGGATCCAGAAACGACACGTACATTGCCGGCTGCGAATTCGCCGCGGACCAGGTCACTGGTATGCGCGCCGAGTCGCGTCGTTATCAGTCGCGGATTAGTGACTTTCGGCCCGCCCAGGGCGACGACCAGGTCCACGGCCAGGCGACCGGTCGTAAACAGTTTGCCGACAGCGATGACATCCTGGTAGCCGATGTGCCAGACGATCTTTTGCTCGCTGACCGGCTCGAGGAAATGAATGTGCGTGCCGGCGAGGCCTGCCGGATGCGGCCCGGAGAACTCGGCGTGCCGGATCTTGTCATTGTCCGGGCATTCGATGCCGGAGTTGTGGGCCGTGCAGGCGTAGACGGGTCCGTCGGTCAGCCGTGACAGGACCGCCAGACCGTTCGCAAATGCGTCGGGATCACGCTTGATGACGACAGCCGGGTCCGCCGCAAGCGGGTTGGTATCAATGGCCGTAACAAAAATTGCGCGAGCGTCGGCATCGGGGGCCGGGATCTTGCTGAACGGGCGCGTTCGCAGCGCCGTCCAGAGGCCGGACTCCAGCAGGTTCTTGCGGACCGCCTCGCTGTCGAGGCTGGCCAGCTCCGCCGCCGGGTACTTCGCGAATTCGACCTCATCGTCACCGTCGAGCTTGACGACGACCGATTGCAGAACACGCCGTTCGCCGCGATTGACGGCGGTGACCACGCCGCTGCCTGGTGACGTGAAATACACGCCCGGATTGGACTTGTCGGTGTACATCGCCTGCCCCAGCTTTACCCGGTCACCTTCGCGGACCAGCATGCGGGGCTTGAGGTCGTTGGTGTCCGGTCCGAGCAGGGCAACCGATGTGACAGCCGGTCCCGGGGAGATGCTTTGTTCCGGTGCTCCGGGCAGAGGGATATCTAGGCCTTTCTTGATTTTAATGTGCATAAGATTGGTCGCTGATTAGAACCACAGGGCAAATAGGGCGCACACGGCCAGCCAGATGCAGCCGAGCGTATGAATTCCGAGGGTCGCTTCTATGGACTTCGCCATGACTTCACGTTGTTCGACGCCGCCACGAATACCGGTAGCCGCTTTCCATGCCAGCACCAGCAGGCCGAGCGGCACGAGCGGCGCGAGTATCGGCAAGTGGCCCTGGATGGCCAGCAGCACGACGATCGCTGCGGCAACAACATGAATAGAGAAATAGAGATTGGCAGTTGCGTTGAGTCCAAGCCGTACGGGGAGGGTGTTCTTGCCGCACGCACCGTCGGCCTTGATGTCAGGGACTTCGTTGATGAGCAGGATCGCTGCAACCCAGATACTGACAGGCACCGAGTACAGGATCAGCGCGGCGTCGATTGACGCGCCCTGGAGCCATGCAGCGCCGGTGACGGGTAGCACGCCAAAAGCGATGGCTACCGCGGTTTCGCCAAGACCGAGCGAGCTGAGCTTCACGGGGCCGAGCGAGTAGAAAACGCCGAGCGCGATACCAAGCACGCCAAAGGTAATGACCATCGGTCCGCGCTCGGCCAAAAGGGCAAGACCGGCCAGGGCCGCAATAACGATCAACGTGATGCCGAGTCGCGCCATGCGCTGCTGTGACAGGATGCCTGTCTGGATAAACCGGGACCCGCCCGTGTAGGGATAAATGCGCTCGTTGTTTCGCGGGTCGGTGCCGATCGCATCGTCGCCGACATCATTGAGGACGTTGCTTGCGGCGTGCACGCAGACGGTTGCGAGCAGAGCAAGGGCGAACACATAGGGGCTGAACTGGCCCGTAGCGTACGCACCCCAGGCCGTGCCGACGACGACCGGCAACATCGACGCAGGAAAGAATTTCGGGCGGGTTGCGTGGAACGCGCGCCTGAAAGCCTGTTTGAAGGAGTTGCCGGCGAACTCCTCCGGTACCGGGTTTAGCGGCCGAATAGTGTGTTGAGACATTGCCTGATCCCTGCTTCTTGTTGGCTGGGTGAGCGCACCCAGGCGGTTTTGTGTGAACCTTTTATACCGGATTGGGACTCTATATACATACGCGCTTACCCTTAACTGCGTGGGGGAAGTTTCGCAGTTCGAGACGCTGTACAATAGCCCGCTTTGCCGGACTTGTGTCCCACACGGCGGCACGACGAAAAATCTACTAAATTGGGATGAATAACTATGAAATTCAACAGGTTGACAGGCCTTGCCCTGTTCGCATTGATGCTCGGTGCCTGCGGAGGCGCGGACACGGGTGACGTGGCGGACGCGGCGCCGGCCGCGGCAGCGCATGCGATTTCCGTTACCGATGCGGAGCTCGCGGGCAATCCGTTCATGGAGGAATGGGACACGCCCTACGGCGTGCCGCCGTTTTCGGCGATCCAAAACGGGCATTACATGCCCGCGATCAAGAAGGGCGTTCTCGAACTGCGTGGCGAAATCGACGCAATCGTGAATAACCCCGACGCACCGACCTTTGAGAATACGATTGTGGCGCTCGAACTGGCCGGCGAACTGCTGGGGGACGTCGCCAGTACCTTCGGCAACATCACGGGTACCGATACCGACGACGAGCTGCGTGCACTCGAGTCGGAGATTTATCCGCTGCTGACGCGCGAATTCGATGCGATCAACATGAACCCCGATCTGTGGGCGCGTGTACAGACCGTTTACGAGCAGCGCGACAGCCTGGATCTCGACGAGCAGGATGCTCGCCTGCTTGAGCTCCGCCACCGGGCCTTTGTTCGCGCGGGCGCGGCATTTACACCGGAAGTGAAAGAGCAGATCGCCGCGATCAACGCCGAAATGTCGAGCCTCACGACGACCTTCTCCCAGAACCTGTTGCTTGAAACCAAGGCGTTCACGCTGGAGCTCAAGGAAGACGACGAAGTGGCAGGCCTGAGTGACGACTTCAAGGCGGCGATCTGGGACGAGGAGAAGCAAGCCTGGGTCGTGGGTCTGAACCGTTCGTCCTACGAGACCTTCATGGTGCAGGCTGAAAACCGCGAGCTGCGTGAAAAGCTGTTCAACGGCTACCGCCTGCGCGCGACATCCGGCGAGCGCGACAACGGTCCACTGGCGATCAAGATCGCCCAGTTACGGGCCAAGCGCGCCGAGCTGATGGGCTACAAGTCCCACGCCGACTACATTCTCGAGTACAACATGGCGAAGACGCCGAAGGGTGCCGAGGACTTCCTGCTGCGTGTCTGGCGTCCGGGCCTCGAACGCGCCAAGGAAGAGCGGGCCGATATGCAGGCAATGATCGGGGATGAATTCGCGTTCGCCGCGCATGATTGGTGGCACTACTCCGAGAAAGTCCGCAAGGCGCGCTTCGACATCGATGAGAACGAGACCAAGCCCTATTTCGACCTCAAGAACGTTCGCGCCGGCGCGTTCGAGATGGCGAATCGGCTGTTTGGCCTTGCGTTCGAGCCAGTCGATGTCCAGGGCTGGAATCCGGTGGTCGTGTCGTTCGATGTCAAGGATGAGAACGGCGAACACCTCGGTCTGTTCATGACCGACATGTACGCGCGCGATTCCAAGCGCGGCGGCGCATGGATGAATTCCTATCGCGGTACCTCGAACATCCATGGCGAAAAGATCCGTCCGCTGATCACGAACAACATGAACCTGCCGAAGCCGCCGGACGGCGAGCCCACGCTCATGCGCTTCTCGGATGTCGAAACCCTGTTCCACGAATTCGGTCATGGCCTGCACGGCCTGATGACGAAGATCGACTACCCGATGTTCTCGGGTGTGGACGGACCGCGTGACTACACCGAGTTCCCGGCACAGATCCTGGAGCACTGGACCGCGCAGCCGGAAATGCTCGAGCTGTATGCGCGACACTACCAGACAGGCGAGGTTATTCCGTCGGACCTGGTCGAACGCATGCTGGCTGCCCGCAATCACAACCAGGGTTTTGCGACGACAGAGTATGTCGCTGCGTCGCTGCTCGACCTGCGCTGGCACATGCTGAGCTCGGAAGAGGCCGCGAGAATCACGGACGCACGCGCGTTTGAAAAGGAAGTCCTCGAAGGCTACGGACTGATCCCCGAGATCGAGCCGCGTTACCGCACGAATTACTTCGCGCACATCTTCTCGAGCTCGACGGGTTATTCGTCAGGCTACTACGCATACCTCTGGTCCGAGATTCTCGATGCCGACGGCTTCGACGCCTTCAAGCAGGCCGAGAATATCTTCGACCCGGAAGTTGCGGGGCGCCTGAAGAAATGGGTGTACGAGGCCGGCGGACTGCGTCCGGCGGACGAGCTGTACCGCAATTTCCGCGGTTCCGATCCGAGCATCGAACCGCTGCTCGAAGGTCGTGGATTTGCCGTCGAGGAAGCCGGCGGCAACTAGCAACCAGCATGAGGTGAGCGTCACCCGAGCAATCGGGTGACGCCCCACCACAGGCCCGTGAGGCTGATCAGGAGTGATCCGGGCTGCGCAATGAACCTGCGGTAGTGATTCTGTCCTCGCGGGTCCCGTAGCCACTTGCGGGCCAGCCAGCCGAGCACGGCTGCAGCGACGATGACCGACAATTGTCCGATTTCGACGCCGACGTTGAAGCCGATCAGCGCGCTCCAGAACTGGCCCGGCGGCAGTCCGAGCTCGCCGAAGAAGCCTGCAAATCCCAGGCCATGGATCAGGCCGAAACCGAATACGACCAGCGGCCGCCATTTGGTCATGTCCTTGAAGACGAGGTTTTCGAGCGCGACGAATGCAATCGTGAATGCGATGAGCGGCTCGACCATCGAGGACGACGGCGTAATCACTCCGCTTGCCGCCAGGCCCAGCGTAGCGGTATGCGCAACGGTGAACGCCGAGATCTGCCAGGCAAGGGCCTGCAGGCGAACCGATGCCAGGAAGATAGCGAGCACAAAGAGAATATGGTCGGCGCCGTCGGGCAGGATGTGACCGATACCGATCGTGATATAGAGACCTGCAGTGGAGAGAAAACCGCGCTCGTTCCCTTCTTCGTCGAGTATCGGCAACATGTCGGTCTGGCTGAGTTCACCTTCCGAACTATTCATCTCGGCGAGTGCTGCGCACAGCGCCGGGTCCATGCCATCCTGCCCGGGCACGCAGAGTTCGTCCTCGGGGTGTCCCAGTGCGGTGCTGCCGCCGAGTAGCAGCAGGATGAGTACGCTTATCCGCCTCACGCGGAATTTGTGGCAGGTGTGAGCACGACCTTGCCAAGTACCCGGCGTTCCGTGATCAGCCGAAAGGCATCGGCAAAATCTTCCAACGCAAAGCTCTGCGAACACCGTGGCTGCAACTGGCCGGCATCGACCATGCGTTCGAGGTCCTGGATGTTACCGGCAAATTCGTCGGCGTGCTTCTCAGCCCAGGTGCCGTACCAGACACCGATAATGCTCGCTTCCTTGAGCAGGGCCAGGTTGGCGGGCAGCCGGGGGATGTCGCCGCTCGCAAAGCCGACAACGAGGAATCGCGCGTGCCAGGCGCAGGCACGCAGTGCCTGCTCGGCGAGTTCGCCGCCAACCGGATCGTACACGACATCCACCCCTCTGCCGTCGGTCAGGGTCTTCGCTGTTATCTTGAGTGGCTGTTCGCTGTAGTTGATGAGTTCATCCGCACCGGCTTCCCGGGCGAACGCGAGCTTGTCGCCGGAACTCGCTGCCGCGATGACGTGTGCCCCCATTGCGCCGGCAATTTCGACGGCCGCATAGCCGACACCGCCGGCTGCCCCGAGGACGAGCACGGTCTCGCCCGGCTGGAGCCGGGCTCCCTGTTTCAGTGCGTGGTAACTGGTCCCGTAGGCGACGGAATAGGCCGCACCCTGCTCGAAGCTCAACGAGGCCGGCAAAGCGATTGCGGATGCTTCGGCTACGACGGATTTCTCGGCAAACGCCCCACCGCGAAGTGCGCCCACGATAGCGTCACCGACGCGGAATCGCGTGACGTTGCGGCCGACGGCCGACACCACTCCCGCGGCCTCGTTGCCGGGAATGAAGGGTGGCGGCGTCCTGACCTGGTATTGCCCCGCGATCATCAGTACGTCGGCAAAGTTTAGTCCGGCGGCCCTGACATCGAACACGATCTCGTCGTCGCCGGGGACCGGGTCATCCCATTCCTCGATTCTCATGGTTTCAGGGGTTCCGTATTCCCTGCAGACCAGTGCGCGCATGCGTAGTGTCTCCTGACAAGTCAGGCGCACAGTCTACATTGCGCGCCCCATCGCTGCGTGTCCTGTATTAGAATCCCGGCTCCGCAGCGCTCAGCAAGCACCGAGGCCATCATGTTCCGCAACAAAGCTCCAGCTCTTCTCGCCCTGATCACGACCGCTTTTTTCCTGACCGCGTGCTCGAAGGCGGAAAAGGAAGTCGTCGATAACTACGATCCGGCCCGCGACTATTTCACGTTCGCGAACACCGACCAGTTTGTCACCGAGCACCTCGCGCTGGATCTCGATGTCGATTTCGACGCGCAGGAATTGCGCGGTTTCGCAATGTTGACCCTGCGACGCCTCGATGCCGCTGCATCGCGCGTGACCCTCGACACCCGCGACCTCACGATCGCCAGCGTGACGGTCCTGCAGTCCGGCAGCTCCTCGCCGGCCGAGTTCAGCCTCGGCGAACGACACGCAACGCTGGGCGCGCCACTCCATGTCGAGCTACCGGCCGATACCGGTGCGTCGTTCGACCTGATGATCGAGTACAACACGAGCCCCGCGTCTACGGCGTTGCAGTGGTTGCCGCCCGAGCTGACGGCGGGAGGCAGGCATCCGCTGATGTTCTCGCAGTCCCAGGCCGTGCATGCGCGGAGCTGGGTGCCTCTGCAGGACACGCCTGCGATTCGAATTACGTACGCAGCGACCGTGCGGACGCCGGAGTCGCTGCTGGCCGTCATGAGCGCGAATAACGATCCATTGACGCCGCGCACGGGCGAGTATCACTTCGACATGCCGCAGCCGATCCCTTCGTACCTGCTGGCAATCGCGGTCGGCAACCTCTACTTCGCGCCGCTGGGCGAAGACACCGGTGTCTACACGGAACCCGAGTTGCTGGATGCCTCGGTCTACGAATTCGCAGACACACAGGCAATGCTCGAGCAGGCCGAAGCCATGTACGGTCCGTACGACTGGGGGCGTTACGATCTGCTAATACTCCCGCCGAGCTTCCCGTACGGTGGCATGGAAAACCCGCGCCTGTCGTTTATCACGCCGAGCCTGCTGGCGGGCGATCGCAGCCTCGTGTCTGTCATCGCGCACGAGCTCGCGCACTCCTGGTCGGGCAACCTGGTGACCAACGCGACCTGGCGCGACGGTTGGCTCAACGAGGGCATGACAAGTTACTTCGAATCGCGCCTGATGGAAGTCATCTACGGCGTGGACCGGGTCGATGAAGAGCGCGTGCTGATGTATCGCGAGTTATTGCAGGACCTCGAAACCGTTCCCGAGCACATGCAGGCACTTGCGCCGCGGCTCGACGACACTTCGTCGGAGGACTTCCAGGGCGGCATCCACTACAGCAAGGGGCAGTTGTTTCTCGAGTACCTGGAACAGGCGTTTGGCCGAGACGCGTTCGATACGTTTCTTACGTCCTACTTCCAGGAATTTGCTTTCGGCACGATCACGACCGAGGCGTTTCTCGATTTCCTCGATGCCGAACTGCTGAGCCAGGAAGGCGCGCCCGTGTCGCGGGAGCAGGCGGAGCAATGGACCTATCAACCCGGGCTGCCCGAAGGTACAACGATCCCGAGCTCGGCCAACCTGGACAACGCGGCGGCATTGGCTGCAGCGTGGGCCGACGGCGAGGTTGTACTGGCTGACATTCCGCTCGATGACTGGAGCCCGCATGCAACGATTCACTTCATCAACAGCCTGCCGGCCGACCTGGCGCACGACAAGTTGCGGGAACTGGATGAGGGTTGGGAGATCAGCAGCACGCGCAATGCCGAGATCGGTCGTGCCTGGTTTATCCAGGTTGCCAACCGCCGTTTTACGGACGCTTACGAACAGTTGGAGGCACACCTGAATCGCTTTGGCCGGGGCCGGTTGATTGCACCGGTTTACAGCGCGCTGGCAGCCAATGGCGAAGACCGCGAACTCGCTCTCACGATGTTCGAGCGGGCCCGCAGTGCCTATCATCCAATTACGGCCAGCTGGATTGAAGCCGGCCTTAGGCGTGCCGCAGACTAGTCAGCGGGGGTGGTAGTATCGGCCTTGTCACTACTTTTGGGGCCGGGTCATGAGAAAGTCATTTGCGCTGTTGCTGTTGCTGCCACTCGCCGCGCTCGCCGAAGTCGTCGTTCCTGCTGACAAAGTTGAGGACAGCGTCAATATCCGGCTCGAGCCCGATGCGTCTTCCGATGTTGTCGGTGAATTGCACAAGGGGACTTCATTACCTCATGTGCGGAGTATCGACGGCTGGCACGAGGTCGAACTCGAGGGCGAGGCGACGGGTTACATTAGCGCCGACTGGTCACGCGTCGAGCCGAACCCTCCCGAGGCCGAAGCCGAAGAGGTCGATGCGGACGGAGCCGAGGCTGAAGCCGCGGAGGAATTCGTTGAAGAAGCCGCCGAGGCGGTTGTCGAGGATCGCGCGGAGCCGGCGGTCGCAACAGAACGCGTCACAGCGGTTGAGCCCGAACCCGAACCCGAGCTCGAGCCCGAACCCGAACCTCCACCGCCAGCGGCGGTCCAGGATGCGAGCAGAGTCGATCGCGACGTACTCGCCAAGGGCCATCGATCGGGAGAGCTCGGCAATTCACAGATTTTCGATGACGGTAACCGGGTCGGTATCGGGACCCGGGAGCCGCAGCAGCGACTGGAGGTCAACGGCAGCATCCAGATCAACGACCAGAACAGCAATGTCGCCGGATTGATCATCACGCAAGGCTCGGGCGATACGGGCTACATCATGCACAACCGGGCCAGTACCCTGACGCTAGGGGCCGGTTCGGTCGATCGCATCACGATCGACCGGGATGGCAACGTCGGTTTCGCCGTCGCTCGTCCCGAACACCCGCTGGAGATGGCCAGCGGCGCGCACGTGACAGCGGGTGGTGTCTGGACCAACCGTTCTTCACGCGACAGCAAGGAAGCAATCGCGGCGCTCCTGGCCGACGAGGCGCTGGTGGCTGTCATGCAGCTGGAGCCGGTATCGTTTCGCTACAAAGCGGAGCAGGGGGAACGATACCTGGGTTTCATCGCCGAGGACGTGCCGTCCCTGCTGGCGAGTCACGACCGCAAATCATTGAGCACCATGGATATTGTGGCGGCACTGACGCGCGTGGTCCAGGAGCAGCAGCGGCGTATCGAGGCGCTGGAAGACGAACTCGACGCACGCAGCAAGCACTAGGAAACAGGGAAAATACCTATCGGACGCAGGGTCCGCCGGGCGTAAGGTGGACAAATGCTTGACGCCCAGATCCTGCTCGTGACCGCCGCATCCGTTGCCTTTCTGCATACGGTTCTCGGTCCGGATCACTATCTCGTGTTTACGGCGATGGGCAAGGCTCGTGCCTGGAGCCTGGCGAAAACACTTCGGATCACGTTGATCTGCGGGCTGGGACACGTTCTCGGGTCTATTGCCATTGGCACCGTCGGCATTCTCGCCGGTGCGCAACTGGCATCGCTGGTGGAGATCGAGGGCGTCCGCGGCAGCCTCGCAGCTTGGGCGCTGCTCGCGTTCGGCCTGATGTATTTTGCCTGGGGCCTTAGACAGGCCGGCCGTGCGCACAGGCACTCCCACCTTCATGTTCACAAGGACGTCGTGCATGACCACGAGCACGACCACCATACCGATCATTCGCACGTGCACGACGCCGACAGCAGGAACTCGCTGACACCCTGGGCCGTATTCATCATATTCGTGCTGGGGCCGTGCGAGGCATTGATCCCACTGTTCATGTATCCGGCCGCACAACAGAGCGCCTCATTGATTGTCGCGGTTGCGGTGGTCTTCAGCACGATTACGGTGGCCACCATGCTCGCGTGCGTTGCCGTAACGATGATCGGCCTGGAGAAGCTGAGACTGCCGGCTACGGGGCGCTATGCGCATGCCGTCGCCGGGGCCTCCGTACTGGCGTGTGGCGCATTAATCAGTCTTTTCGGGCTGTAGGACCCGCAGCGCTCAGGGCCATCGCCGAGTTTATCGAGCAGCATCTTTAAGTATAATCCTTGTCTTCTGTCTGCACCGGAATCGCAATGCAACCATCCCTCCTGGATCAGGGCCTAACGCTCATGCTCGTTGGCATGGGTACCGTGTTTGTATTCCTGTCCCTGCTGGTCGTTTCGATGACAGGAATGGCGGGGATAATCAAGCGCTTGTCCCCGGCTGTCGATGCTGGCGCCAGCGACGAGGAGGTCGCGGCCATCACCGCGGCCATCGCGATGCACCGCAGCAAACACTCCTAAGTTTCAAGTAGTACTGACTATGAATAACAAGACACCTCTCCGCATCACCGAACTCGCATTGCGCGACGGGCACCAGAGCCTGCTCGCCACGCGCATGCGCATCGACGATATGCTTCCCATCGCAGACAAACTCGACAAGATCGGGTTCTGGTCGATCGAGTCCTGGGGTGGCGCGACTTTCGACGCCTGCATTCGCTATCTTGGCGAGGATCCGTGGGAGCGGATCCGGCGCCTCAAGGCCGCGATGCCGAACACGCCGCAGCAAATGCTGTTCCGGGGCCAGAATATCCTGGGCTATCGTCACTATGCCGATGACCTGGTACGCAAGTTCGTCGAGCGCTGTGCGGTCAATGGCGTGGATGTGTTTCGCATTTTCGACGCACTGAACGATGTTCGCAATCTCGAGACCGCGATCAAGGCGACGCTCGAAGTGGGCAAGCATGCGCAGGGCACGATCTCGTATACGGTCAGCGACGTACACACGATCGATCTGTGGGTCGATATGGGCAAGCGCCTCGAAGACATGGGTGCGCACTCGATCTGTATCAAGGACATGGCCGGCCTGCTGCGCCCCTATACAGCGTTCGAACTCGTGAGCCGACTCAAGGAGGCGGTGGACATTCCGATCCACATGCATTGCCACGCAACCACAGGCCTGTCGACAGCAACCTACGTCAAGGCGGCCGAGGCGGGGATCGATGGGATCGATACGGCCGTGTCGTCGATGAGCATGACCTACGGTCACTCGCCGACCGAATCGCTGGTCGCCATCCTGGAAGGCACGGGGCGCGCCACGGGACTGGATATCAGGGCGATCGAGGAAATCGCTTCCTACTTCCGGGAAGTACGCAAGAAATATGCGAAATTCGAAGGGTCGCTCAAAGGTGTCGATTCCCGCATCCTGGTCGCACAGGTGCCTGGCGGCATGCTCACCAACCTGGAGAACCAGCTGCGGGAGCAGAACGCCGGTGACAAGATTGACGAGGTGCTCGAAGAGATCCCGCAGGTACGCCGTGACCTCGGCATGCTGCCGCTCGTGACACCCACGTCACAAAT
>JAOUNK010000378.1 GCA_029881015.1 Gammaproteobacteria bacterium
AGCGATTCACCAATGACTGCAAAGGGTCATTTCCAGCCATCGATTGTAGCCCGAAAGCGGTCATCGGAACGACCGCTCTCGCATGCAAAGGAGTCGCTTACTACTCTTGTTGGTACGTGAACATCAACGATACAGCGTGATCCCAGTCCATTTGTTCGCCCGCGTACCACTTGGCGGCTGACGTTACCGCGGTAACGTCCTTGTCCTTGAACCGGCGGTACATCCAGGCCAGTGATTCTTCTAACTCGACTGTCTTTATCGTCGGAATATCGTCAAGACGTTGCTTCTGCCGATCCTCGAACCAGATTTCACCGTCCTTGCTACGCCGGCAATCGAAGCCGCCCTCGTGAACCAGGTGATGATGGTGCCTGCAGAGCAACACCAGGTTATCGAGGTTTGTCTCACCGCCATCAGCCCAGTGCTTGATGTGATGACCATCCACAAACTTGTGGTTGGTGCAGCCCGGGAAGCGGCAGCCGCCGTCTCTTGCCTTGAGTGCGCGGCGCAGCGGCGGCGGAATGGATCGTGAACGGCGTCCGATCGACAGGGGCTCACCGTTGTCGTCTTCCCTGATTGTGGTCGTGGAACAATCACAGGCAATGCGCCTCGACGTTACCGCGGAAACGTGGGGGCCGTTCTCGAGATGGGCGTCAGCTTCAGGCTTGCTGTTGACGTGAACAACGACCTGGTAACGATCCGCCGTCGAACCCGAGTTCTCGCTGTTGTTCATGTAGGTTTCAGAAACCTCGCAGAGGGCATCAGCACGACGGGCCGCAACGGGCTCTGGTTCGTCGACTGCGACATAGCTCTTTTCCATCGCCATCTCGAGCGCCTTGATAACGAGTTCACCTTGGTCGGCCGGAATTCTGACTTTCATTACCAGGCAGCCGTCATGGTCGTAGTAGTACGTGACCTCGCGCCGCTGGTGCAGGTCGTTGGCGGACTCCGGGTCCTGCAACTTCTCTGCACGGCGGTACTGGGCGACCAGTCGCTCAACGTGATGAGCAGTGCCATGAGTTGCGAGCATGAGCAGGAAGTCCTCGTTGTTTGTATTCGCGACACGCGTAATCGCCCTCACCTTCGAGAAACTCAATGCACCCTTCGAAAAGGCTTCATCGATCTTCGGCAACGCAGCTAGCGCATGAGCAACACGTAATCGCTCACGAGCCGCGTTCATACCGAAGCCACACTTGAAGTTGAGCCAGTGAGCGCAGGACTGGAAACCCATTTCGGCCCAGTATTGCCGGTCATCGAACTCGCGAATCAACGCCAGCAGGTGATGCGTGGCGGCGTAGATATAGCCGCACAGCTCGGTGATCTGATCGCCCAGTTTCTCACCTTCCGATGGCTCAAAAGCGGGCTGGTTCTGGACTGACGCGACGACCTGGAGCATGGATCCCTCCGTGAACAAGTATATACTGTGAATATACACAGTATATACTTAAGGCACTGATATATCGAGGGAAACTTTACTATTCGGCGGCAGTGGTCGCTTCGGCTTCGGCCTCTTCCATCATCTCGCGGACTTCTTCCAGCGTCGGTGCATTCGGGTCGATTTCGACGATGTTGTGCACGACGCGCGCCCGGGCCATGTACTCCGCAGGATCGTAGTTCACGACCTTGACGGGTACGCCCGGCGGCTCGACGGCCAGTTCGCGGATGTAGCTGCGCAGATGCCCGTTCAATGGCTGCCCGTTCGGGTCGAGCTGCGCTTCGGTGAGTTGTGCGAGTCGTTCTTCGGGGGGAATCGTGTCATCCTCGAGCGGCACATGCGCCTCGAAGTACAACGAGCCTTCCTTTTGCCCGAACTGGTAAGGCTCATTCACAATCACCACGGCCTCGCCAATATCAACCAGCGTGTACAACGCCTCGATATTCTCCGGGTACAGCCGCACACAGCCGTGACTCACTCGCATGCCGACCCCATAGGGTGCATTGGTGCCGTGAATCAGGTAGCCGGGAATGTCGAGTTTAAGAACGCGGTGACCGAGCGGATTGTCCGGACCCGGCGGCACGACGGATGGCAGCGGGTCGCCCATCTCCGCATGCTCACGCCGAACCGATGCCGGCACCCACCAGTGCGGGTCTTTCGCTTTCGAGACGACGGTGGTTTCCCCTAGCGGGGTCTCCCAGCCAACGCGCCCGATGCCGATCGGATATGTCAGGACCTGTCGTGGTTCACCGTCCACCGCCTCGGGAAAATAGAACAGGCGCTTGGTCGCAATATTCAGAACGACGCCGTGCTGTGCGACGCTGGGGAGCACGTACTGCGTTGGCAGCAGGATCGCGGTTCCATCCCCGGGCAACCAGGGATCTACGCCGGGGTTGGCCGTGATGATTTCGTCGTAACCGAGACCGTACGCGCGGGCGAAATCCGACAGTGTGTCCGTGTCACGAGCAAACACGACCTGCGGTTCGCCAACGACGGTCTGGCCATCTATGTCGATTACGAAAACGTTGGGATCGAGCGGTGCAAGGACCGGCCGCTCGTCGAGTGGAACGCCTGCGTCCTTGCCGCTCTTGCTGACCGACGACCACAGGTCATCGAGCGTCGCGCATCCACCGAGCGCCAGGAGCGGCAGCAGGAGTAGTACGCGCCGGACTATCAAGTGCCTTCTTGCTCCGGCACTTGTTCTTCACTGCCGGGTTCCACTTCTTTCACGTAGCGCGGACTTGCGCCACCGCAATCCGGACGGCGCCCTTCGGCCAGGGCCTGGTTGTAAAGCGGCAGCGTCTTCTGCCATTCGTTGACCAGGTTCTCGATACGCGTTTCGCTGGCCGGATGCGTGGACAGGAATTCAGCGGGACGTTTGCCACCACCTGCATCCATACGTTGCCACAGCGGCACCGATTCACGCGGATCGAATCCGGCGCGGGCCATGTACTCGAGGCCAATGACGTCAGCTTCCGATTCCTGGCCGCGTTTGTACGGCAGGCTGATCCCGAAGGCCGCGCCGGCCGCCAGCGCCTGCTGGGCCGTATAGGTCGCGCCCGAGTACCCGCCGCCGAGAATGACCGCCGCCACGTTGATGCCGATTCTCGTCAGGTCCGTGTTCATCGCCCTGTCCGCCGAGTGATTGGCGGTTACGTGTGCG
>JAOUNK010000379.1 GCA_029881015.1 Gammaproteobacteria bacterium
TCCGCAGCATCTGGGCAGCCGGGCGCCTCGCTACCTGAGCCGCACAAAGACGGTGGCCCCGCCCGATCCGCCGCCGGTCTTCTCGTGGCGCACCTCGAGGTAGGACTGGGCCTTGACGAGGTCGACTAGCTTCCTGAAACCGTAGTTGCGCGAGTCGAACGAGGGGTCGTTCTTCAACAGCATCGTGCCGACCGTTCCAAGGTGCGCCCAGCCGTCATCGAGGGCGGCCTTGTCCACCGCCTCGCGGAGCTTGGCCTTCGGCGACGGGACCTTCGACTTGCCCTTCCCGGCCGCAGCAGCCTGGGGCGGGTTGAGGATGTCCGTGTAGATGAACTTGTCACAGGCCGCGACAAAGGGCTGTGGCGTCTTGCGCTCGCCAAAGCCATACACGACCAGGCCCGCCTCGCGGATGCGGGCCGCGAGCGGCGTGAAATCGCTGTCTGACGAAACGAGGCAAAAGCCGTTGAGACCGCCCGTGTGCAGGAGGTCCATCGCGTCGATGATCAGCGCCGAATCGGTGGAATTCTTGCCCTTCGTATAGGCAAATTGCTGTACGGGCTTGATCGCATGCGTGTGCAGCTCCTCTTTCCACTTTTTGAGCTGTGGGGTCGACCAGTCGCCGTAGGCGCGCTTGACGCTGGCCGTGCCGTACCTCGACACCTCCTCGAGCAGTTCGTGAATGGGGGACGCCTGGGCGTTGTCCGCGTCGATCAGAACCGCGAGCTTGTCGTTGGTGGTTGAATTCATTGTAAGAGGCTTCTCTCCGGCTTGGATGCCCGCATGATACCTCTTTATCGGCGTATCCGGCGCCGTCCGGCCGGGACGGGCCACGGTATCACCGATGCCGCCCCTCGGTTATTCCGAATTACCGGTATTTCCAATCTGTGGACAAATGTCACTTATCCACAGGTTTATAAAAACATCCAAGTTCTGACCAGAGGATAATCCAACATGAACGGTCAACTGAGAAGCGCATCCATAGGACTGCTGCTGTCCACGATTGCGCTCAGCTTTCCAGCAGCGGCTTACGAGTTTCAGTGGGGTGATGTCGAGGGGAGCTTCAACTCGCAGATCTCGCTGGGCGCCAGCTGGCGCATGTCCGACCAGGACGCACAGCTCGTGACCTTCGGCAACGCGCCGACCTATGGCGTGGCATCCACCGGTACCGGCGACGACGGCAACCTCAACTTCGACGACGGCGACGTCTACTCGATGATCCTGAAGGGTGTTCACGACCTCGAACTCCGCAAAGGCGACTTCGGGCTGCTGCTGCGTGCCAAGTACTGGTACGACGAAGAACTCGCCAACGGCAAACGGCCACACGGCAACTCCGCCAACCTTTACACACCCAACGAGAAGCTGAATGACAGCGGTTTCGACGACTTTGCGCAGGCCTCCGGCATAGAACTGCTGGACGCTTTCGTCTATGGCACGTTTTACCTGGGTGAGAGCGGGATGCCGCTCGACCTGCGGCTGGGCCGCCAGGTGGCGAGCTGGGGCGAAAGCACCTTCATCCAGAACGGCATCAACTCGATCAACCCGATCGACGTATCTGCATTCCGTCGCCCGGGCGCCGAGATCAAGGAAGGCCTGTTACCGGTCTCGATGTTCACGATGTCCGCGGGCCTGACCGACGCCATCAGCTTCGAGGCGTTCTACCAGATCGAGTGGGAAAAGACCGTGATCGACGGTTGCGGGACCTACTTCTCAACGGCTGACGTCGCGGCCACGGGCTGCAACGTCGTCACGCTGACGGGGCTGGCCAGCGATCAGGCCAACATGCAGGGCGGACTGTTTATCACCCGTCGCCCGGACATCGAGCCGGACGACAGCGGCCAGTTTGGCGTGGCATTGCGCTATTTCGCAGAGCAGCTCGCGGGCTCCGAGTTCGGCATCTACTACATGAACTACCACAGCCGTATTCCTTACCTCGGCGGCTTCTCCTCCTCGAACGAGCAACTGGGTGGTCCGCCCAATACACCGTTTATCCCGGGCAACCCGCTGGGCGGCAACCCGCAGTACTTCGCCGAGTTCCCTGAGGACATCGAGCTGTTCGGCCTGAGCGTCGCCACCAATCTCTGGGGCTTCGCGGTTTCGGGCGAGGTTAGCTACCGCCCCGACTTCCCGGTGCAGATCAATACCACCGAGTTGCTGCAGGGCGCCGTGGGCATGGCCCCCTGGTCGACGGTCACACCCATTATCGTTGCAGTCGGACCGGGCGCACCCGCCTCGGGCTACGACCTGCTGCCCGTGACGCAGGCACAGGTCACGTTCATCCGCTTCTTCGACCAGGTGCTCGGCGCCAGCCGCCTGTCGTTCGCGGCCGAGTTCGGCGCGAACTGGGTCGGCGACCTGCCGGAGCAGTCCGTACAACGCTATGGCCGTTCACCGACGTTCGGCATGGGCTGGTTCGAGCCGATCCCGCTGCCGTCGCCGCCGCTGCCTCCGGGTCAGTTCATCACCTGCGAGGCCGGCAATGCGCTGGCCGGAGTCGCGCCGCCGAACACCAACGCGCGAAACTGCACCACCGACGGTTACGTGACCGACTCGTCGTGGGGTTACCGCGTCCGCGCGGCACTCACCTACAACGATGTCTTCTCGGGTGTCAACCTGACACCGCGGCTTGCATGGTCGCACGACGTCGATGGATACTCACCCAACAGCAACTTTACCGAAGACGCCAAGGCGCTGACGGTGGACCTGACTGCCGAATACCTCAACCGGTACACGGCGACGTTGGCGTACACGACGTTCTCGGGCGGTGACTACGACACGATCAAGGACCGCGATTTCCTGTCCTTGTCACTCTCCGTCAGTTTCTGAATTGAACATGAGGGGCATAAACAAGATGAGAACTCTTACAAGAATTTCGATGCTGGCGGCACTCGGCCTGGCGGCCCAGGGTGCGTTTGCAGAAATCACACAGGCCCAGGCCGACAGCCTGGGCGGTCCTGACCTGACACCGGTCGGCGCCGAACGCGCCGGCAATGCGGCCGGCACGATTCCGGCCTGGACAGGCGGTCTGGACAAACTGCCGGCCGGCTATGTCGAAGGGCAGCCGCTGCTCGACCCGTTCCCGAACGAACAGGCG
>JAOUNK010000380.1 GCA_029881015.1 Gammaproteobacteria bacterium
GGCGGCCATCGCTTTGGCGTTCTCAATGACCCTGGCCTGGTAGTCCTTGAAGTCCGGTTCCAGCGCTTCCTTGAGCGCGACCGCCTTCGCCGCGATCACGTGCATGAGCGGGCCGCCCTGCGTGCCCGGGAATACGAGCGAATTGAAGCGCTTGGTGAGATCGTCGTTCTTGCGCGCAAGAATCAACCCGCCGCGCGGTCCACGCAGGGTCTTGTGTGTCGTCGTCGTGCAGACATCCGCGTGGGGAATTGGGCTGGGGTACAGGCCCGCGGCGACCAGACCCGCCACGTGTGCCATATCGACGAACAGGTACGCACCGACGGAATCGGCGATCTCGCGGAAACGGGCCCAGTCGGCAATCTGCGAATACGCGGAAAAACCGGCGATGATCATCTTGGGCCTGTGTTCGGTCGCAAGTGCCTGCACCTGGTCGTAGTCGATCAGCCCGGTAGCGTGATCCAGTCCGTAGGGAATGACATTGAACAACTTGCCGGAGAAGTTGACGGGCGATCCATGCGTCAGGTGGCCCCCTTCGTTCAGGCTCATACCGAGGATCGTATCGCCGGGCTCCACCAGCGCATGGTAGACCGCGCCGTTCGCCTGCGAACCCGAGTGCGGCTGCACGTTCGCATAGTCGGCACCGAACAACTGCTTCGCCCGTTCGATAGCAAGCGTCTCGACATCGTCGACAAACTCGCAGCCGCCGTAGTAACGCTTGCCGGGATAGCCTTCGGCGTATTTATTGGTCAGCTTGCTGCCCTGCGCTGCCATGACTCGAGGGCTCGTGTAGTTCTCCGAGGCAATCAGCTCGATGTGTTCTTCCTGGCGCTGGCTCTCCAGCTCAATGGCTTTTGCTACTTCAGGATCGAAGGACTCGATCGTCGTCGAGATGTCGAACATCGGGGGATTCTCCGGGGGCGGGATCTGAAAGAGACGGCATATTAGGGTACCGGACACCGTATTTCCATTCTAAGGCGCCCCGCACCAGCAGAATGTAAATACGGTGTCCGGTACCATTAAGTTTGGATAAAGGAATGCACCACCCGGGTCCAGGCGCGGGCCAGGTTTCGGCGGTTGTAGCCTCCGCCACCCGTACCGACGATCCGGCCCTCGCAATGCTTGACGGCGAGTTGGCACAGCGACGACGCTGCATGGGCATGGGCCTCCTCGGTCCATGCCAGGTGCGTTATCGGGTCGCCCTCAAGGCTGTCCGCGCCACATTGCATCAGGATGAACTCAGGCCGTTGCGCCTCGAGGTAGGCCTCCACCTGGTCCCAGGCTTGGCGAAACTCGAGGTCGCCGGCGCCCGGCGGCAGAGGAATATTGAGCTTGGTGCCTTGCGCCCTGCCCCTGCCCGTCTCGTCCGCATGTCCCGTGCCCGGGTACAAATAGCGCCCATCTTCGTGGATATCGGCAAAAATCAGGTCGGGATCGTCTTCAAATCCGTAGTACACACCGTCGCCATGGTGGGCATCGATATCGACGTAGGCAATGCGTTGCAGGCCGAAGTTCTTGCGCAGGTATTCCACGGCGACGCCGCAATCGTTGAAGACGCAGAAACCCGCCGCCTGGTCGCGCGCCGCATGGTGCAATCCCGCGATCGGGATGAACGCACGCCTGTAGTTGTCGTGCATCACTTCGTCAATAGCGCAGAGAACGGCGCCGACGACCGCTGATGCAGCATCGTATATCCCCTTCACGGCGGGCGTATCCCCACCATCCAGCCAGCCTTCGCCGGTTGCTGACATCCGCGAAACCTTGTCGATGTAACTGGCGGTGTGAAAGAGCGCGAGTTCGTCGACCCGCGCAGGGCGCGGGTGTCCCAGGTCAATGTAGTCATCGAGCCCGGCCTGCTCCAGCTCGGCATGGAAGACGTCGTGGCGGTCGAAACCGAACGGATGCGGATCGCCAAAACCGTACGCCGCGATTTCCGGTCCCTTGTAGACGAGCACCGATTCGCTCATGGCAGCCCTGTAATTGTTTTCTTGTGCGGCAGCATACCGGATAATGCGCGCTCCTCAACACACGGTCCCACTATGGCTCAGTATATTTACACAATGAATCGCGTTGCGAAGGTCGTACCGCCGAAGCGCCACATCATCCGCGACATCTCCCTGTCGTTCTTCCCGGGCGCCAAGATCGGCGTCCTCGGTCTCAATGGTTCGGGCAAATCGACGCTCATGAGGATCATGGCGGGTCTCGACACTGAGATTGACGGCGAAGCACGTCCGCAACCCGGCATCAATATCGGCTACCTGCCCCAGGAGCCAGAACTCGATCCGAACAAGGACGTGCGTGGCAATGTCGAGGAAGGACTGGGCGATGTCATCACGTACCTGCATCGCTTCAATGAGATCAGCGAGAAGTTCGCAGAGCCCATGTCCGACGAGGAGATGAACGCATTGCTCGAAGAACAGGGCAAACTGCAGGACGCAATCGACTCGGCCGGCGGCTGGGAGATCGACCGCAAGCTCGAGGTCGCCGCCGATGCACTGCGCCTGCCGCCCTGGGAGGCCGACGTAACCACGCTCTCGGGTGGCGAGCGACGCCGCGTCGCATTGTGTCGTCTGCTGCTCTCGCAGCCCGACATGCTGCTACTCGATGAGCCGACCAACCACCTCGACGCTGAGTCGGTTGCCTGGCTGGAGCGTTTTCTTGACGAGTATCCGAGCACGGTCATCGCCGTGACCCATGATCGTTACTTCCTCGACAACGTCGCCGGCTGGATTCTCGAACTTGACCGCGGCCACGGTATCCCCTGGGAAGGCAACTACTCGTCCTGGCTTGAACAGAAGGAGGCGCGCCTCAGGATCGAGGAAGCCGGCGAGAAAGCCCGCAAACGCGCCATGGAGCATGAGCTGGAGTGGGTGCGCAGCAATCCGAAGGGTCGCCAGGCCAAGTCGAAAGCCCGCCTCAAACAATTCGAGGAGCTCTCGTCGCCGGCGTACCAGCAACGGCACGAAACCAACGAGATCTACATTCCGCCCGGGCCTCGGCTCGGCGATGTCGTGCTCGAGGTCGAGAACCTCAAGAAGGGCTTCGGCGACAAGCTGCTCATCGACGGCCTGAGTTTTCAGTTGCCG
>JAOUNK010000381.1 GCA_029881015.1 Gammaproteobacteria bacterium
TCTACCCGGTCGGTCTTTTGCTCGCCGGTACCGTTTGGGCGCTGTTTGAGTTGCCGATCGCTGCGCTTGCAGGCGCCTGGTTTTATAAAGAAGGTGATGCTGCCTGAAGGGTCGCTTGCGGCTGCCATTGACGAACAGGGAGAATGGCGTGGTAACTCGGCGCCCAAAGTGGTGGTGGCTTCAGGTTCCAGGATGGCTATTGCCGGCTTATCTCGTATACGCCCAGGTAATTTCCGCTTTCGACTATGAGTTGGGCGTCCGGTGGATGGTGATTCCCGGCGCAGAGAAACCGCGGAAGAAAGGCGATGAGCTGAGCGACGCCCCTGGGCACTTGCGGCCGTTCGGAAGAGGCGAGCCATAGATCAGGAGTTGCTGTTGGCAAGATCTACAATTAGGGCGGAATGGTCCGAAAGACCTGACTCTCTAACGCTGTGATCATATCTCACGCCTAGGATTCTCGCATCCAGCCCTGGAGAGGCAAATGCATGGTCGATCCTGAATCCGTTTCCGGCGGCGCTGAACCACGAAAACTCCTTCGTCGTCGGATTTCGGCTTCGCCAAGTATCGGTCCATCCGAGGTCCTCCAACTTGTCAAAATACTCTGCGCAGTAGAACGTCCTCGCGTTCTCGTCCAAGAAATGACGGCCCGTATTGAAGTCGCCGATCAGTAGAGACTGTTCACTAAGTATCCTGGCATCAATTCTGCAGATCGCATCAAAGACTGCCTCTTTTGCGCGATTCTGCGGAAAGTAGAAACCCAGTACATTGAGCTCCCCAATCTGCGCCCAGGCACAACGATGGCCCTCATCACCGAGTGACGCTAGTTCTCGTTCACTACACTCTATTCGAGAACTCAGTAGGACCGAGTTCAATCTGGCTGGCGTGGAAGCGTGACAGAAATGAACGAGGCCATTCTGCTCCAGAACTTTCTTGATCTTCTCACCCGTCGAGCCGTTTCTGAACTCGGTGATAATTGCTACATCTGGCCCCAGAGAAATCAGTGTTTCAGCGAAGGCCTGCGCCCTGGTGCCGCCACCATGCCTTACGTTCCATGTAACAATTCGCAAGTTTCAGCGCTCCGTGATTCGGTCAGATCCTGCCACTGACAGGGTTTTGCTACATGTTAGGGCTTATCCACGTGCGAGAGTCGCAGCCAAAGCCCTCCGGCTGTTTGTACGGTGGCCAGACGGTGTTGGCACGCTGTTCGGCCAGTGCAAGGTATTCAGGGGTCATCATGCAATGATTACGCTGACATGCGCTGATGTCTACTTCTGGTCCGAATCAAGTGGCCTCGCCTTCGGCATGAGCCAGAGCCCTGCACCGATGACGGAAGGCTCATACATCATCGAGGGTCGATCGCTGGAGGCGGTGGTGACTGCAATGACGGTGGTTGACGGCGAGATCACCCACGAACTCGGTGTCATTCGCGCTGTCGGCGCGACGCTGACTCCGGCACAGGTAGAGGCGCTGCGCGCCCGGGCCGGCATACAACGCATCTATGGCAACGGCTCGATCGAAGTGGCCTGAAAGCCCGGCGGCGAAGCACAGGACGGAAACGCGAACAACGTCCAGGAAACCCATTACCCGACAAGAGTGCTCGCTGACAGGTTGCATGCAGCAGGTATCGACGGCAGCGGTGTCGGTATCGCGGTACTCGACACGGGTCTCTGGAGGCACGACGGCATCAGGAACGATGGCGATTTCTACCTGATGGGGTCCGACCTGTCAGGATCCGATGGGTACGCCTGGGACGGCAGCCAGTCCTCGTCGAGCGGTTACCTGTGGACCGACGGTTATCTTTGGACCGACGGCTACCTCTGGACCGACGCCCCCACCGCGATGGCAAACATGAGCAGCTGGGTCGAGCAAGAATAAGCGACTCACCGATCCCTGCAGCAATGGGGGTGCCTGTCCCCCTCCAATCATTACCCCGCCCACGTGAGGGGGGGTTCTTGCTCTCTGGGTCGGGAAGGGGGATACGACTTGAATGACAGAAGAGGCTCACAAACCGTCATACTACCTCTACCTTTTCGAGCGGCTGCAATGCGATGTGAAGCAGCCTCTCAGTTTGGTTCCTGGCGAGGGTCTCAGGACGCGCGCAAAGCGGTCGTGTGTAAAGGCTAATCTTTCAGTCCCGTCAGCCGGTAGCCCAGATACCCACCAATAGCGAAACCCGGAATTAGCCCGAGTGACCACATTACGTCAAGAGACAGGGGGTCCGCGTCTCTCGGCCAATTAGCGAAAAGCACAGAAAAATAGTACGCCGCTGGAAACGCGGTTCCTGTTGCCGTCGCCAGGACAAGCTTCAAGCGTGGCGCAACCACGGCAGTCACGAATCCGCCGAGCACGGCTGCGGCATAGCACGTTGCCAGCACTGCAAGAGAAACGAAATCGACTGGCAGATAGCCGGTCACCGAGTCCATCAACAGGAAGAAAGTCACAGCTCCGATAATAGGGCTTACGGCGAATCGAACTATTCGTAGAAACAAGCGGCAGCTACCCCGCCTCTTGCAACGACCGCAATGTATATGGACTCCTCCAGTCTAGCAAACAGTTTCCTCGATCAGAATTAGGACGCGTATGTATATCTGGCCTTTAGTTGGAGACGCTATCTCCTGGCCCACTTAACAGCCGGATTATTTGAACTCTATCACAAAACTCTTGACCTGATTCGGCAGCGTGCACCACCTAACTGCACGGCGACAGCCTATCTTGTCTGTACGCTTCAGAGTTGGAATGATCGAATGATATGGTTACCTACTAAGATATACGAGTCGTTGCCGGTGCTCTACGTCACGGTTGGCGTTTTGTTCCTGATCGGCGCCTCATACGTTGGCTTTGATCATGGGATTATGCAGGGTTATGTGACCCTTGGCTTGTCGTGCGTGCTCGGCGGTATATGCGTTACGTATATCCGGCATAGGGCACGCTCCCAAGCAGAACCACATCTGTCGCTAGCAGATCGGATTGCGACGTAATCAGTGAGTTAATCGCCGGTTAAAAGAAATTCAAGTGACAGCGAACCAGCGCCGGATTCACGCTTTCCGATCCCACGCGCATCGGGATTCGACCTGTCCAGTTA
>JAOUNK010000382.1 GCA_029881015.1 Gammaproteobacteria bacterium
GTTGGCAGGCGACCCTTGATCATTCCGGTACCCGTGCTGACGCCGCGGCTTTCGTCTTACTGGCTGGCGTTGGTGACATCGGTGCCGACCCGCGTTGCCCGCGCGCTCATCGGCGGCCTGTCGCAGGACGTCATCGCGAAGGATCAGCGCCTCGCAGGCCTCATCCCACAAACGCTGCTGGATTTCGATGCGGCCGTCGCGGCAGCGCAGAATGCCGATCAGAAACACGCAATCCCCGCGCATTGGGCCCAGGGGACCAGCAATTGCAGGAGCTTTCGCCCCGAGTACGGTTTCTACCCCAAGCAGGTTCAGGAAAAGACAGTATCGGAGGCGAGTGCGGAGGCGATCTGGGCGCGTCTTTCTGAATTCGGGCACCGCGGAGATTTTTTCTACGCACCGGTTCTATGGTGGTTGCGACGTTCAATGGATTGGCTTGCGGGCGGACCGAGTTTCCGTCGCCGTCGCCGTGATCCTGGCCGTTTCAGGGTCGGAGATGTCGTCGACGCGTGGCGTGTTATCGATGTAAAACCGCAAGAAAAACTAACGCTGCTTCTCGAAATGAAGGCACCAGGGGCGGGGGTACTCGAATTTCGCATCGCCGATCAGGGACCACAGCGCGAAATCGTGATGCACGCCTACTGGCATCCGGCAGGTGTCTGGGGCCTGCTTTATTGGTACCTGACGCTTCCCGTGCACGCATTCCTGTTCCGGGGCAGCGTTCGCGCCATCGCGCAAAGAGCGGCTGCGCCGGTCAGTCCGGCCCGACCTGGAACGGCTTAGCGCGTTCAACCAGCTCAGCCAGGCCGCTTTCCGCGGGGTTGCGGGGCATCCCGGGGTGAATAATCGAAACCTGGCACAACTCGGCAGCCTCGACGAGATCGCGGTAGGTGCCGGCGTCAGGGTCCTTGATGTACGCCTGCTTGTTGTCATCGTAGGCGAACATCCGGTCATTGCGATTCGTGCATTCGTCGCAGGTCGTGCAGCGCGGTGTCTCGATGTACGGCTCGCCGTCGTCGGCGGGCGCATCGCCGGCAGGCTCATCGGGCGGCGCCTCCGCCTCCGCCTCCGCTTCCATTTCGTCGGCCTCCGGTTCTTCCCGCACTTCCTGGATGGGTGGCATGTCTGTGACCGGGATCTTTGCCTGCGCTTCCGCACGTGCCGCCGCGGCGTAGGAATTGTGCTCGCCACCCAGTTCCTGCAACGCATGCCAGCGCTCGAGGCTGCGGCGCACGCGGCGCACGAGATACTCGTCGATGACGAGGCGGACGAGGCGATTGTCCTCGTCAACGGCAAAGACAAACGGCACCTTGTCGAACGCTTCCCCGGCCGCCAAGGCCAGGAAGTCGGCCACCGGCACGAGCTTGCCGGCGTCGAAGTCCCCGGCGGCCACCGTGAAGTGCTGACTGAGCTCATTGCAGGTCAGCGCAAAATCAGCCGGTGTGAATGCGATGTCCTCACGAACGGACTGTAGCTCACTGTCTTCGTAGCAGAGCTCCCGGCTGGGCCAGTCGTTGCCGGATTCCGGGTTATGGCGTATGTCGAAGCGGTCGATGAGCCCGGCGCCTTTTGCAGGGTCATAGCTGAAGGCGGGGAAAACGCGCGCTTCAAGTGCCGCGGCTGCGACCAGGTAATCGGGAAGGCATTGCTCGTCATTGGCAGAGGGCACGAACACGCTGAAGATGGCAGCTCCCTCGTATTCGAGGCCCTGCGCAATCTGGCCCTGGTGGCGGGCAAGGTACGCCGCCGTGGTTTGCAGGACAAAGGCGCTGCCGGGCGCCATCAACGTGTGTGCGAGCTGTTGCACGTAGGAGCCCGCGTGCAGTTCCAGGTTCGACGGTTTCCGAGTACCCAATGCGTCGCTGACCTGCAGCAGGACTTTGATCGGCAGGTCGCAGGAAACGATTTCCATGAGCTTGGCCGTATCCAGGGTGCTGCAATCGTCCTCATGCAGGGTGACCAGGTAGGTCGGGAACAATGCCAGGTCTTCGGGTGCCAGCGCGTCTGGTCCGAAACGCTCGAAGTAGTTATCGTGTTTTTCCGGGCTGTACGCGTTGTCGCACTCCAGTTCCGCAATGCTCATCGCCTTGACGACCTCGGCCATTTCGGGAAGCCGGTCTGTGTAGGCCTTGAGTGCCGTGGGCAGGCTGTCGAACAGGAAGCGGTATGCATCCTCCCCGAAGAAGCGCTGTTTCTCGAGCATGCCGAGCACCTCGCGAATGCGTGCGCGGCGCTCGGCCGGCAGGTGATTGCGCGGCGTGGAATCGCCGAGCACATCGGCCATCAGTTCGAAGTCGAACGCGTCCTTGAAATGCTTGCCGACGGTTTTCTTGAGCTCTGACGGCGTCCTCGAGTTGCTGGTCTTGAGATCGTCAACGCGCAGCATGTTGCGCAGCCGAATCGTCAGCGTGGACAGGCGAGCCAGGGTACCGCGAGCGCGTCGATGCTCATGCCTTTGCCAGGCATGCGTCAGCGCTCTCTCGGGGAGTCGATCGTCGCATCTGACCACAACACCGCTGCTTTGCAACGCAAAGCGGGCCGTGTTGAGGCTGTCGCCGAGCGGCTCTCGTTCTGCTTTACCGGCTTCCGCTTTGAGCGATTTTTCCGCGGCTTGCCAAAGTTCGCCGAGCGAGCCTTGTGCACCGTTCTCGACCAACTCGCGAATTCGGCCCTCGAGGCGCAGTATGTGCCGGCGCAGTTGTTCGCCGGCGTTGCCTTGCGGCGCGATGTCCCTGAGCAGGCGATTGATGATGCCTGTCAGCGTGTCGGCAAACGCGGGGGAATCCTCATCGTCGAGCAAAACGAGCGGAAAATCGTAGCGCAACTCGCTGAGATTCCGGTATGGCGCGAGCAGTGCCGGGCAAAACCGCGTCTCAGAAAGACCAGTAGCAGCAGCGCAGCGTTGGCCGGTCAGGTGAAAGTTGATCAGGTCCTGCAGTTCGACGCTCATGCTTAATCTCGTGGCCAAATCGTGAACTTGTCGAGTTCCTCATCGAGACCTTGCTTGATGAGTTCGGGTGTATACAGCTGGTCCGGCTTTCGCATGTCCTCGTAGCAGGGCACGTACGGGTT
>JAOUNK010000383.1 GCA_029881015.1 Gammaproteobacteria bacterium
ACGCGTTGCGTCGACCCGACCATGCTCCGGCTGATCTCCATGGCTTGCTGGTTGATACGTGCCTGCAAGAGCTGCAGTCTCTCCTTCTTCGTCGCGAGCGGCGTATCGTCGCTCAGCGAGGCAGCCGGTGTGCCCGGTCGCGCACTGAAAATAAAGCTGAACGACTGGTCGAAACCGATCTCGGCGATCAGGTTCATCAACTGCTCGAAATCTTTGTCGGTTTCGCCTGGAAATCCGATGATGAAATCCGAACTCAGACTGATATCCGGACGAGCCGCACGCAGCTTGCGAATCTTCTGCTTGTACTCGAGTATCGTGTGGCCGCGTTTCATTGCGGCAAGCACGCGATCGGAACCGTGCTGTACGGGCAGATGCAGGTAGCTTGCGAGCTTTGGCACCTCGGCATAGGCCTGAATCAGGCTATCCGTAAACTCCACCGGGTGTGAGGTGGTAAAGCGTATTCGATCGATTCCCTCGATCTCCGCCACGTAATAGATGAGCGTGGCAAGATCGGCAATCTCACCATCGTGCATCGGCCCGCGATAGGCATTGACGTTCTGGCCGAGCAGGTTTACCTCGCGCACACCTTGCGATGCCAGCGATGCGACTTCGGCGATGACATCGTCGAACGGACGACTGATCTCTTCGCCGCGCGTGTAGGGCACGACGCAGAAGCTGCAGTACTTGCTGCAGCCTTCCATGACAGACACGAACGCGGTCGGGCCTTCGGCGCGCGGTTCAGGCAACCGGTCGAACTTCTCGATCTCGGGAAACGAAACGTCGACGACGGAAGCTGCCTTACGGCTGGCATCGTCGATCATTTCTGGCAGCCGATGGAGTGTCTGCGGACCGAACACCACGTCGACAAAAGGTGCCCGCTTCGTGATGCCCTCACCTTCCTGGCTGGCAACGCAGCCGCCGACACCGATCTTGATGTTCGGGTTTTTCTCCTTGAGGGCACGCCAGCGCCCCAACTCGGAAAACACCTTCTCCTGTGCTTTCTCCCGAATCGAACAGGTATTCACCAGCAACAGGTCTGCATTCTCGGGCACATCGGTCAGCTCGTAACCGTGAGACTCCCGGAGGACGTCAGCCATCTTCTCCGAGTCGTACTCGTTCATCTGGCAGCCCATTGTTCTAATAAACAGCTTCATAGCTGGCTTCACTTAATAAAACCCATGCTCTCGAGTTTGACCAATATACGGTGCGCGGCCAGGTCGGGCGAAATGCCGATGGTATCGATGGCCATTTCGGGGTTTTCGGGCGTCTCGTAAGGGTCGGAGATGCCCGTGAACTCCTTGATCTTGCCGGCCCGCGCCAGCGCGTAGAGACCCTTGCGATCGCGTTCCTCGCAAATCTCGAGCGGCGTCGACACGTGGATCTCGATGAAGCCACCCACCGGTTCGATCAAATCGCGAACATAGCGGCGGGTCGACGTGTAGGGCGCGATGGGCGCGCAGATGGCGATGCCGCCGTTCTTGGTGATCTCGCTGGCCACAAAGCCGATGCGCTGGATGTTGAGGTCGCGGTGCTCCTTCGAAAAGCCCAGCTCGCTCGAAAGATTCTTGCGCACGATGTCGCCATCGAGCAGCGTGATCTGCCGGCCGCCGATCTCCATGAGCTTGGACATCAGAGCATTGGCAATGGTGGACTTGCCCGAGCCCGACAGGCCCGTGAAAAACACCGTAAAGCCCTGCTTGTGGCGCGGCGGGTGCGTGCGGCGCAGCTCGGTCACGACATCCGGGAACGAGAACCACTCCGGGATCTCGAGGCCTTCCTGCAGGCGGCGCCGAAGTTCGGTGCCCGAGATGTTAAGGACCTGATCCGCGTCGGTCGCCTCGTCGATGGGGATGTACTGCGCCTTGTTCTCGGCAAACACCATCATGCGGAACGGCACCATCGAGATATCCAGCTCGTCGGCGTGCGCCTTGAGCAGCTCCTGGGCATCGTAGGGACCGTAGAAGTCCTCGCCTTTCGAGTCCTTGCCCGGCCCGGCATGATCGCGGCCGATGATGATGTGCGTGCAGCCGTAGTTCTTGCGGATGATGGCGTGCCACAGCGCTTCGCGCGGACCGCCCATGCGCATCGCCAGCGGCAGCAGCGACAACGAGGTCGTTTGCTCCGGGTAATACTTCAGGATGTGCTCGTAGCAGCGCACCCGCGTGTAGTGATCCACGTCGCCGGGCTTGGTCATGCCCACCACCGGGTGGATCAGCAGGTTCGCCTCGACCTCGCGGGCCGCACGATGCGAGATCTCCTGGTGCGCACGGTGCATCGGGTTGCGCGTCTGGAATGCCACGACCTTGCGCCAGCCGAGCTTCTTGAAGCGCGTCCGCACTTCGGCCGGGCTTTCGCGCAGGTGCTTGAAATCGTAGTGGGTCGGCGCCTCGATGCCCGTCAGCCTGCCGCCCACGTAGACGGGACCCGCGATGTTGTTGAGGAAGTGGACCGCCGGGTGTTTCTCGTCGGTCGTGCCGAATACGCCCTCGGCCTCCCTGGCCTTGTCCGGGCTCCAGATGTCGCCCACTTCGAGCGTGGCAAGGATCACACCCTCGAGATCGCGCAGGGCCACCTTGTCACCCGGTTGCAGTTTGCCGGCGAAATCTTCGCTGACATCCAGCGTCACCGGCATCGGCCAGAGCACGCCGCTGGTGAGGCGCATGCTGCTGACCACCGCATCGTAGTCAGCCCGGTTGAGGAAGCCCTCGAGCGGCGAGAAGGCGCCGTTCAGCAGCAACTCGATGTCACAGAGCTGGCGCTCGGTAAGGTCCCACGACACGTAGTCGCGTGCCGCCTGCTTCTCGGCCTCGGCCGCCGCCTCGTTAAGGTAAAGATTCTTCAGCTCGCCGCCATGCGGCTCTTTGAACGCGCCCATTGTCTAGATCCTGTGTAGAAATTAATAAAGCCGCGCAGGCAAGTGATAACCCGCGCGGCTTTGAAATTGCGAATTGGTGGGACTCTTCCTAGAACGGAATATCGTCGTCGAAGTCATCGGGACCCGGCGCGGGTGGCGTATTGCCGCCGCCTTGCTGGCCACCGCCGGAGCCTCCGCCAC
>JAOUNK010000384.1 GCA_029881015.1 Gammaproteobacteria bacterium
GGTTCCAGCAGGGCAGTATCGTGCGCCTGTTCAAGGAGGACCTGGTGTCCGATGTGTCTTACTACCTCGTTTCGAAGGAGGATCAAGGCCCCAACCAGGCGATCGACATCCTGCGCGACTGGATCCTGAAAAGTTTTGCCGAGCACCACTAGATTTTTCTCATCTCCGAGCTGACTTTTTTTCGTTTGTAGGTCGCGACGGGCGCCCTTACTGTGCAGGTGACTGGCGGCGAAAGGACTGCTGCCGGCTCAGGACAGGTGTTCTCGACAAGGAGATTAGGCAATGATCAGGAAAGTACTATCGCGACTCGATGAACTTGCGTTGGCCTATGGCAGCGTCTCGCTGGCGGGCCCGTATGGCGTGCTGCCCTACGGTACATTGCATGTGGTCACGCATCACAGCATCAATGCGGCCTGGGACGAGAAACTTCGCGCGCGATCGGCAGCGGAATGTCCCGAAACGGGTCCGGACTGCCCGGTCCCGGGCTGGGCCTCGTGAGATGAGAACATTTACCTGGATGGGCTGAGAGCCGGGCACACGCCCGGCTCCGTGCGTTTTGGGGTGGTTGTTTCCGGGCTGCGTGAGGGCTGGCGCAGACAGATACAAACTGTTACGGATTTTCCGAAATTGACAACGCTGTCATTAATCGGTAAGAACTAGGCTTGCTGGCAGCACTATTTACCGGGCTGTTAACAAATCCGAACAATTCGGGGGAACCATCAGAATGCGTTTGCAGACACTTTTTGGCAGCGTCTCGCTGCTCCTGGCAGCTCTGCTGCTCACTTCCTGCGAGGACGGTAATCGTCCCGTGCCTTACTCTGAGGTCGACATCGCGCCACCTCTCGTGGAGCCGCCGCAGTCCAACGTCAATATCTCGAACCCGACGCTTGTCGTCGCCAATAATTTTGACGTGTCGCCAGGCGATACGCTGACGCTGGTCTGGAGCGACGAGTTCGACGGCGCGTCCCTGGACCCGCAGACCTGGTTCTTCGAAACGGGTGACGGCAGCCAGTATGGAATTCCAGGCTGGGGCAATAACGAGCTGGAGTATTACCTGCCGGACAACGCACAGGTCGTGGACGGGAATTTGACGATCACGGCGCGTGAAGAACAGGTTGGCGCCTTCAACTACACGTCCGCGCGCATCAATACGCGCGACCGCTTTGCTGTCCGCTACGGACGTGTTGAAGCGCGTATGCGCCTGCCAGGGGGACAGGGCATATGGCCCGCTTTCTGGATGCTCGCGCAGAACAGCCCCTACGGCAATTGGCCGGCTTCCGGTGAGATCGACATCATGGAAGCCGTCAATCTCGGTGGTGCCGGTGGCAATACCGTTCTCGGCACCATCCACTACGGCAGATCCTTTCCTTCGGATTACGTGTTCAGCGGCGAGTCGTATCTCGTGCCGAGCGATGCCACGGCCGACTTCCACACGTATGCCGTCGAATGGGACGCTACGGAAATCCGTTGGTACGTCGATGACGTCATGTACGCGATGCGTAACAACTGGTATTCGACGGACCCATTCCCGGCGCCATTCGACGTGCCGTTCTACCTCATCTTCAACGTCGCGGTTGGCGGCAACCTGCCAGGCAATCCCGACGCGTCCACGGTTCTTCCCGTCACCATGGAGGTTGACTGGGTACGCGTCTATTCAGGCGAACCCTAGTCGACGGCCTCAGTTACTTTGAGAGCGTGAACCAATAAACAGAAATCAGAGACTTCACCCATGAATGCAACCCCAAGCAAGCGCGTATCACGATTCCTCACGCTTTTCGTCTCGGCCACCTTACTGGCCGGCTGTTTTGGCAAAGGAGAGGGCCCCACGCCGATTGCTGGTACACCGGCACCACCTCCGCCGGTTATCCCGCCCGGCTTCTGCGACATCATCAATTTCGAGGACGTGTGCGGACCGTTCACGCTTACCGACTTCGAGGGCGGCACCACGGCCATTGTCGACAATCCCGACGTCAGCGGCTTGAACATGACCGATAGAGTCGTGCGCATGCAGAAGTTCGAGGTTGTTGGTGGCGGCACGTTTGGTGGCAGCCAGCTCGCGCTTCCAGGCGGCATGGATTTCACGGCCGGCGAAGCCTTCATCATGAGGGTCTGGTCATCTCGCCGGGTACCGGTCCTGTTCAAGTTTGAAGGCCTGGACCAGGAACGGTCGATCGATCACAGCGGCAGCGGCACCTGGGAAGAGATCTGTTACGACTTCACAGGTACGACAGCCGGTCCGGCGGCAACCGGGATCACGGTCATCTTCGACCTGACCGTCATGGGCAACGCCGGTGGCGATCCGGATAACTGGACCTTCTATTTCGATGAGATCGAACAGGTCGCCAGCTGTGGCGGCGGTGGCGGTCCCGGTACATCCATCGCACTCCCTGTGACCTTTGACGATGGCGACGCCGCATTCTACGAGCTGACCGACTTCGGCGGTGTGACGACCACGCTGGTTGCCGATCCGGACAATGCGGCCAACACGGTGGCAAGCACCAACAAGCCACCGGGCGCGGAACTCTGGGGCGGCACGACGGTTGCCGAAACCAGCGGTTTCGGGGCACTGCCGTTCACGGCGACGGACACGACGATGACGCTGCGCGTCTACTCGCCCGATGCCGGCATTCCGGTTCGCCTGAAAGTCGAGGATGTCACCGACAACACGATTTCGGTCGAGACCGAGGCAACCACGACCGTGGCCGGTGCCTGGGAAACGCTGACCTTCGATTTCAGCAGCGAGGTTGCGGGCACAGCGGCATTGAACCTCGCGAACACCTACGACAAGGCGAGCGTGTTCTTCAACTTCGGTACCGACGGCAATACGGCGGGTGACAAGACCTACCTCTGGGAAGACCTCGCGTTTGTCACGGGCGGTGGCGGCGGAGCCGGCATTGCGTTGCCGGTCACGTTCGACGCCGGCGATGCGGCATTCTACGAGCTGACCGACTTCGGCGGTGTGACGACCACGCTGGTTGCCGATCCGGACAATGCGGCCAACACGGTGGCAAGCACCAACAAGCCACCGGGCGCGGAACTCTGGGGCGG
>JAOUNK010000069.1 GCA_029881015.1 Gammaproteobacteria bacterium
CCTGGAGCGGTTTGCCCGCGCGGAAGCGCGTGGTTTGCACCGTGTCCCAGGGCAGCGCCGTGTCGCGCGCGCTCTCGCCGATCAGCTCGGCGTCGATTTGCGATAACAATTCGATGTCCGGGTTGACTCCCCGGTGCTGGGTGCTTTCGCCCGTCACCCTGTAATACTTGCCGATCGTCAGCGTCAGCTGACCCAGGCCGGCGTCATCTTCACTGCGGACGTACTGGTCGAGCGAGTACAGGTTTTGCACCGTGCCCTTGCCAAAGGTCTGCTGGCCGACGATGACACCACGCGCATAGTCCTGAATCGCTGCCGAGAATATCTCTGACGCGGACGCGCTGTAGCGGTCGACGAGGACGGCCAGCGGGCCGCTGTAGGCGACGCGGGGAACCGGGTCCGGGTCGTCGAGCCGACTGATACGGCCGTTGGCGTTGCGCAACTGCACGACCGGGCCATTGTCGATGAACAGGCCGGAGAGGGCCGTCGCCTCGGTCAGGTGTCCGCCACCGTTGCCGCGCAAGTCGATGACAAGGCCGTCTATGCCTTCTTTCTCAAGCTCTGCGATGAGACGGCGCACGTCCTTCGTCGTGCTCTTGTAATCCTTGTCGCCGCTGCTCAGTGCACGGTAGTCGCGGTAGAAGCTGGGGATATCGATAACGCCGATAGACCACTCACGGCCTTCGCGCCTGATCTTGACGATTTCACTCTTGGCGGCCTGTTCCTCGAGCTTGACCTGGCCGCGAGTGAGATCGATGAATTTCTTGGGACTGCCAGGCAACGCATTGGCCGGGATGATTTCCAGTCGAACGACGGAGTCGGCGGGGCCGCGGATGAGGTCCACCACGTCGTCCAGTCGCCAGCCGATGACGTCGATAATCTCGCCGTCAGCGCCCTGACCGACACCGGTAATACGGTCTTCAGCCTGCAGGGTGCCGTCGATCGCGGCGGGGCCGCCCGGAATGATCCCGGCGATCTTCACGAAATCTTCGTCAGTCTGCAGTGACGCACCAATACCGAAATACGACAGGCTCATCTGGATTCGGTATTCCTCGGAGTTGCGCGGCGACAGGTAGCTGGAATGCGGGTCCAGCGCATGTGCAAAAGAATTCATGAAGCGCTCGAACACGTCGTCGTTGTTCAACTGGTTCAGGCGTTTCAGGTAGCCGCGATAGCGCTTGCCGAGGACGTCCTGGATCTTTTCCCAGGGTTCGTCCTCGAGGGCCAGGTTCAATGCGTCGTTCTTGACACGCTGGCGCCAGATCTCATCGAGTTCGGCCGACGTCTCGACCCAGGGCTCCTCGGAGCGGTCAAACTGGTAGGTCTCGTCTGCTGTGAAGTCGGGTTCGACCTCCAGCTGCTCGAGGGCGAAGGTCAGGCGCTCGCGCACCCGGGTCTGGTAAACCTGGTACATCTCGAATACCGGGTCCAGTGGCTTGCTCTTGACGAGGTCGTCCAGCTCATGGCGATAGGTATCGAAGTACTCGATATCGCCTTTCAGCAGGTACATGCGGTTGTGGTCGAGTGAATCGACAAACAGGTCGAGTACGCGGGACGACAACTCGTCGTCGACAGCAACGTGGTTGTAGTGTTGCTGCTGGACAAACTGCGTAACGATTTCCCCGATCTTCTCGTGGCGTTGCTCTGGAAACAGAAAGCTCTTCTGCTCGAGTGCCGTACTGCTGCCGAACAGAGGAGCCGATGCGAGGACGAATCCAAGTCCTGCGAGCCAGTTGATACGGCGATTTCCGTGTTTCGTCAAAGCAATCTCCAATCTTGCCAAAGAGGTTTCAGCATAGCCTTTTGTGGGCTAGGCTAGTGGTCCGACGCCCTTGGATCAAGGGCCTATTCGTCATATTCTCCAATGTTGTGCGGTTTTTCTTTCCCGTCACGGAAAATAATACATGCGTCCTTTGTCTGTCGTTACGCTGATCATCCTTGGATCCTGCTTCGCGATTACCTTCAGCCTGACGGCCGTCATCATTGTCGTGCTGGTCCTCGGTGACGAATACCCGCGCCTGCAGGGCGAATTTGACCCCCTGCTCAAGAGCCTGTCGGTCTTTCTCGGTATGACCCTGATCTCCGCCTTTAGTTTCTACACGCTCGCAAAAAACCACGCGTCGCGCTACTGGACGCAACTTGCGATGTGGGCTGGACTTTTCGCGACGGGATACTACTTCTGGCCGTGAAGAGGCTCCCAGCCTGCGTCTAGCGCAGAAGGCGAGAACCGCGGCCTCGTCGACGGCGCATCCGCGCCTGGAGTTCCTTGCGACGTGCGCTCAGCCAGCCTTCGCGGTTTGCGGTAGAGCCGTCGCCGCTCAGGGACAGGCGCTCCCGGTAATCGCAGAAGTCCTGGTAAGCCTCCATCTCGTGCTTCAATTCTCGCATCACGAGCTCGATCATGATGGCGTCGTCGAGAAATCCGAGCCCCGGAATATGGTCCGGGATCAGGTCTTCGGGTTCGGCGAAATAGGCGAGGGCATTGAGCACCCGCTTGGCTTCCTGGTGCGGGAGGCGCCATTCGATATCTGACAGCATGCCGATCATCAGCCGCAGCCGCTCGAGGCGTTCGCGTATGAAACCCGGTGCATCCGATTGCGGCACCTGGCGGAGCAGGTCCTCGGCAGCCGCGACAATCTCCTCGGGTGGAATACGACGCGCGGCATTGCGCGCTTCCTCCATGATCAGGCGGAAGTGCTTGAGGTCGTCGTCGTCAAGTTCAAACGAGATTCGCATAGTCACATGCGGATCATACTATTTGCCGAAGCGCCGGTCCCAATTCTTTGAGCGATCGAAGCCGCCCGTGTTGTAGGGGTCGAGACCCGGTTCTTCGCCGGAGTCGACAAGCGAGTCGTCCAGGATCTTGAGGGTCTCGTGAGTCCCCGTGTCCTCCCGGACGAATTTATTGCGGATGAGCACGTTCTTGCCGGGTCCGATGCTCTCGATCTCGCCCGACAGGTCTTTGTCCGCGTCAACGAACTCCGGGTTTCTGCGAGGGACTTTTTGCTGCGGACGAACGCGTGGCGCCGGATGCGCGCCCGTCTTCTGAGGTCTTGGCGACGGCGCTGGCTCCGCGTCAGAGAAGCGGGTCGTTAACCAGTTTTTCAGTCTCTCCAGCATGTATGGGTAACCGGTGTTTCGTATCGATTCTGAATTGAACCTGTGATCCAAGAGGATGCACTAACAACTCCGGATATTCTACAAACCACGCACGCGTTGCATGGCCAGATAGCTCGGAACTGTGAAGCGGATCACAGTTTGGATGTTGCGCGCCAGCCCAGAAACATCAATCGAACAATCTGCCAGACCAGCCAGGGTGAGAGAACGAGAAACCAAGCGACCGGGTCACCGTTGCGAATCTTGCCGCTCAGGGTGCCGAAAAACTCTGTGTAGCCGGTCCCGCCATAGGTTCCAAATACGGCCTTGCCAACGAACCAGACGGCTATTGGCAGGATCACCAGGCCGAAGAACAGGAGCACTGCAAACACCGCGGCTTCTTTCTTGAGAAACTGGCCCTTGGGGCTGGTTTTTTTACCTGTGGCTTCGGTCACGACGCACGGCCTCTTGAGATGGGCCGTTATCGTTGCCTAGCAGGCTGTTTAGGTCAAGCGTCGTTACTGGCTGCGCGCCGACGGCGACGGAACACGACGACGCCAAGGTGAATGCACGCGGCCGAAAACAGCAGGTAGTGCGGCAGGATCCAGAACCAATCGCTGATGTAAAGCGTCGATAAGAAAGCCAGGAACCCGGCACCGAGATAGAAATAAGGTAGGACATCGTAAAAGAGTTTAGGCAACCAGATCTTCCTCGAGATCCAGCGGCCCGTCTGGCGTGATATCTGTTGTGTATCGGTCAGTCTGGCCGGCTTCCCTGCGGTCGTGCTGAGCATCGTGCTGTCTCGCTTACTGGGCTATAAGCGAACCTTAGACCGATCGGAACGAAAAAGGCGTGATTGTGCTCACAGATCAGGCGTCGCGTTTTGGCCGCTCTTCGTAGCGGAAATGCGCATTGCCGATGGTAACGATATCGCCATTTTTCAAGAAGTGCTCCGTGACGCGGTTCGAATTGACGAAGACGCCATTCTTGCTGCCCCAGTCGATGACTCGCGTGGCATCGTTGTCGGCCTGGACGACTGCGTGACGGCGACTGATGTACGCCGCATTGAGCTGGATGTCGTTGTCTTCGGTCCGGCCTATCGTCAGCCGGTCCTTGAACAACGGGAATCGCAATAGTTGCTTGCCGATCTTGCCAACCAGTACCCGGGTAACACGGTCCGCTGACTTCTGTGTCGGTGGCAATTCGTCGTCGACGTCGTCAAATTGCTCCGAGATGCGCCCGTCGATATCCGAGATGACTTCGCCGATCTCGTTAATGGACTCCATCTGCTCGGACTTGCGTGCGAGCTCAGTCAGTAAAACGTTGATAGCTTCGCTGCGGGCGTCGAGCTTTTGCTCGAAGTCGTTCGCAATGCGGGTCATCTTGGCAAGTTCGTTCTCGAGCTCGCTGATGCGCGCGTTCGATTGCTCGTCACTGTCGCACAGCATGCGTTCGAGTTCTTCCTTGAAGCCGCGTGTGTCGACGAGATCTGACGCAAGCTGGCTGTTGAGAATCTCGGATTGCGCAACTGTTTCCTGGGCCTCGCCGAGCTCGAAGCGCAGCATGCGTATTTCTTCGGCATGTTTCTCGCCAATTGCTTCGAGCTGTTGGTTAAGCTGCATTTTGTCGTCGGCAGCAGTCGCAAGTGCCTCTTCGAGGTGACGATTCTTGTCAACGGTTTCCGCGAGGGCGCCGGCGAGGCGGCCGCGTTCGCTCTGCAGGGTTTCCTGCAGCGACAGAACGTCCTGCAGTCTGCGCCGCAGTGCGTCGGCGTACGCTTCAGAGCGAGCAAGCCGATTCTCGTCGTTTGCGAGCGTGTCCTGAGTGTGCGCCGATAATTTCAGCTCGGGAATTTCGCGAACCGCCTGTCGAGTCGACTCGATCTCGTTTCTGAGTTCGGCCGTCACCAGCCGGTGTCTCTCGTCGCGACTCCGGATCTCGGCTTTTAGTGCCTTGATCTTGCGGTCGCGGGTCTTGAGTAGCTTTTCCTTGCGTGATACCGATTTGCGCAAGCCATCAATGTCGGCATTGAGCTTGCTGGTCAGCTCTTCGCGAGCCGTGATCTCGGCCTCTAGCCCGAGCCACTTGGCGCGTAGCTGCTCGATATCGTATTGCAGCTTGCCGATCGTCCTTGCGTCGGTGCTGCGATGTTCGGCAAAATCGCTGGTGTGTTCGTCGGACTCCGGTGGAACCTCACCCCGAATCGGGTGCTCCTGGCGGAAGGTTACGGCTTCCAGTTCGGCCGTCTGATCGTCGTCATCTGCGACTAATTCATTGATGTTGTTTTTCTCACTAGCCATCTGCGCAGTCTATCATGCAGCGTCGGCTCCTCAATCGGTTGGGCCGACAAAATCAACAACTTAAGTTAAATCTGCTAGTCGCAGGCCACGGTTCTGCCGGCCGCCCAGTCGCGCATCGCAGCAATCCGCTCGGACATGACGACGGAGAGCGGTCGGGTCTGATTGATTTCCGCCAGGATGTGGTCGGTTGCCAGCGGCTCGTTCTGGGCGTGCGCCGCGTACAGCGACGACACGATGGCCTGCTCGATTTCGGCGCCGGAGAAGCCGTCGGTTGCCGTCGTCAGACGGTCGAGATCGAAGTTATTGAGGGACTGGTCGCGATTCGCGAGGTGAATGGCGAGGATCGAGGTCCTGACGTTGTCGGCCGGGAGATCGACGAAAAATATCTCATCGAAACGCCCCTTGCGCACGAGTTCCGGCGGCAGCGTACTGATGTCGTTGGCGGTCGCCACAACGAAGACCTTGCTGCGGCGCTCTGCCATCCAGGTGAGAAAGGTGCCCAGGACCCGTTGTGTGGTTCCGGTTTCGCCGCCGCGGCCTGCGATGCCTTTCTCGATTTCGTCAATCCAAAGGACACAGGGCGACATCACGTCCGCGGTCTTCAGCGATTCACGCAGTTTGCGTTCCGTCTCGCCATGGTACTTGTCGTATATCGTGCCGAAGTCCAGGCGCAGTAACGGGACACCGAATATTCCCGCGGTCGCTTTCGCGGCCAGGCTCTTGCCACATCCCTGCACGCCGAGGAGCAGAATGCCTTTCGGTGTGTCGAGGTGCGCTGCAGATTCGTCACCGCGAAACACCGGGCGTCGTTGTTGCAGCCAGGCCTTGAGGCGGGTGAGACCACCCACGTCCTTGAATCGTGCCGTGTCATATTCGAACTGCAGCGCACCGCCGCGATTCAGCAACTCATACTTGGCCTGCATGACATCGGGCAGATCACTGTGCGTAATGGCGCCGTCCTGGTAGATCGCGTTGCGCGCCAGCCGTTCGGTATCGGCCCAGGTTAATCCCGCGAGATTCTGCAGGAGGAGTTCATGCGCCTTGGGGTCCACCTTGACGCGGGTTCCGGGGTTGTCCTTCGCATATTCGTTTGCGGCTTGCTTCACGATCGTTGCGCGATCGCTCTCCGAGGGCAACGCCATGTCAAACCGTGCGCAAAAACTTTCGAGTTCCTGTGGAATCTTGACGGTGTGGCTAATGAGTACGATCTGCCGGTTGATTTCCGCCGAGCGTATGCAAATGTCCTTGAGCAGGCGCACGTGTACGGGATCGTCGAGGAACGGATGGAAATCGAGCAACACGTAGATGCCCGGTTTCGAGACGGCTCGGATGTGCTTGAGGACGTCCGTCGGTTGTGCGTTTATCGCCTGCGGCTCCAGTGAGATGTCAATACGCTGCAGGCCGTCGGTGATCGTCCAGCGAAAGAGCGGCGTGTACGCCTGGCTGGCGCGCGAGATCGTAATCGATTGCAGCAACTCGAGCATGCGTTGCTCGTCCTGCGATTCGATGACGACGATAGGTGTTCGTGATCGAAGAACGAGCTCGAGGTCGTGGCGTCGGTCCATGCTGTGATTTATTGGTCCTGGCTGGTAGCTGTCATGGTACGGCAGCCGGGGAGATTGTCGCTGTGAAGTGTGTCCGGTGTTGAGCCAATCAGTTCGCCTGCAGCCGCTGCCAGGCGATCGAGATCGATCTCCGTGTTTACGAGAACTGGCAGGAGGGTGTCGAGGTCGACCTTTCCGGCCGATTTTTTCAGGAGCTCCCGATCCAGGTCCCTGAATACGCCAACGGCTCTCGCAGTCGTGGCCGCTGTCGATGCCGTACCGCAGAGGCCGCCGCTCTCGGCTCCCCATTCTTCCAGCAGGGCGAAGGCCTTCTTCGCCCTGCTCGCCGTAATGGCGCGACCACGACGCAGGAGCTCGATGCTGTAGTACTCCGCGAGGCCCTCGACGATCCAGTCGCTCCCCTTGCGGGGCCGGAGCCCCAGCGTAGCGTGCATGACTTCATGCAGGAGCGGGCTGGTGGCGTTCTCGCTGATCAAGGGACGGTCCGCGTGTATGAAGAACGACGCCGGCGCCGACAAGCCACCGCGCCACATCGGGGCGCCCGCGCTGACAATGGTCAGACGGGGCAGGGCGTCGGGCAGGATCTCCGTCAGCTCCGGCAGCGTCCAGTTGAGGAGCGCAAGCATCTCCATGCGTCGCACGTCCTGGTCCTGCGGGGCCGCGATGGCGACACGCGTCCCGGCAATGGTCTCACGACGGATGCCAAGGTGGCCCATGGCAAGCCAACCCGTCGGTTCGTCGTAGCGGCGCTCGGGACGCTGCACGACGATCGGCTTGTCCAGCGCGGAATATTCCGTGATGACGGACCAGCCTGCCGGAAGGTCGATATCGAGTGCCGTGCGCGATTCGGCCCCTTTGAGGGTTCTCGTCCGCGCGCGGGGAATCACGTCTTCAGCGCGAAAAATACCCCAGTCGGCGGTCAGCAAGGCATCGAAAGCGCCGTCGTCGCGTTCATGCCGCACAAGCACACGCCACTCCAGGGTGCCGCCGTCCGCCGGTGGCCGCCAGCGCACCTGCCGATCGCGGATGAGCAAGTCCCCATCGCCACGCACATCGGTGATCCCGGCGTTGGCAGCAAAGGCAATCTCGCGCACGAGGTCCCGTGGCTGCTTCAATCGCAGGACCACGAGTACCGTAGATGACTGTGGGTCGGGGGCGAGCGTGTAGTGCAGGCTGTACTCGCGATGATTGCTGCGATCGGCCGATTCGGAGGCCGGCACGCCGCAGGCCATGAGCAAGGCCATTGCGGCCAGCACGGTCCAGCGACAGGGGGTTTTGGGGAAAGCTGAGAAGCAGTTCATACCGGATTAAGGCGCCGAAGGCTATGCTCTTTGCTGCAGTGGAAGTTCAAGTGACGCAGATGATAGCGCAGCCGGGCCAGATAATTCGGGTTCTATCCTTAGCAATCACAGTGTTGGCACTGGCCGGCTGTGGTGCTAATCCGCCCGTACCGGCTCCGGTTAAGCAGGAGAGGGCCGCGCAGCCGGCCGTGCCGGTGGCACGGACAACGCCCGGTCACCGGGCGGCGGCGATAGCCCTCGACCAGGTGGGCGTTCCCTACCGCTATGGTGGCGCCACGCCGACTGGATTCGACTGTAGCGGCCTCGTGCAGTACGCCTACAGGCAGGCAGGCATTAATGTGCCGCGCACAACGGGGCAGCTGTGGTCTGCGGCGAGCCCGGTCGGGCGCAACGAGCTACGGGCAGGCGACCTGCTGTTCTTCAGCATCGAGGGGAAAATGTCCCACGTTGGCCTGTACCTCGGCGAACGACGCTTCGTGCATGCACCGCAGTCGGGACGTTCAGTCTCCGTTGCGTCGCTGGATTCGCCGTTCTACCGGGCAGCACTGCTGCGGGCGGGTCGGCCCTACTAGCGCGCTATTGGACGATAAACGCGCGTAACTGCTGCGCGAGGCCCTTGCAGGCCTTTGTCTGTGTACGCGCGATCAGCGGAATCGGCACCACAAGGGCCGGCAGGAACGACGTACCACTGACGTCCGCAGAGACCGTACCGGCTGATTCGTTGCCGTCGAGGTCCCAGACCGCGGCTTCGTAGTCCGCGTCGTTTTGCCACCACGCGAAGCCAAAGCAACCACCGCCGCCCGGCCCGGCGGCGCAGGACAGGCTCCCGCCTTCCGCGACGCGTTCAGTGTCCCCATCCAGCCAAACGACATAGCGCACGCCCAGCGCCTTTACGGCATCCGCCACGCCGGGTCGCTCCATAAGCGCCGGCAATCCCTTAGTATCTGCCGGTGCCGTCCGCGGCTCGAACCAGGGGAACAAACGGTCGACGAATTGCTGGTGGGGTACGACCTTGATCCCCTTCGAGCCGGAACCAAGCGCCTTCTCCACACAGGTCAGGTAGTCTTTTTCGGTTTCATTGCCCTGGTGGTAGCTCTTGGTCATGATGACCACTGACTGGCCATCCTCGAGACCCGTGACGTTCTCGCGCGCATCTTCGACGCGAGAGGTGACGCAGCCGGCCAGACCAATACCGACAAATGCCAGCAGGAACTTATTCCGTCGCATCGTCAATTCCTCCGATTGCGAAAACACCAATCACACTGGCCGGCTCGCCGCTTTGCGGCTCGGTGCCGGCAAAGGCCGGGTCGGGCTCCAATGACGCGGGATCGAGAGGGCCGTTCGCCAACTGGCTGATATTCGTGACTCTCTCCATCTGCATGATGATCAGCGCCGCCGCATCGCGCATCGCCAGGATGGCGGCTCGCTTCAGTGAATCCCCACCGCCGAGACCTTCCTTTTGACTCTTCCCGTAGGCGTTGACGGTCCAGGTGGACGCCCGGTTGCCCACGCTGTCAAACACCGACATACGATATCGAATCCAGACGGCGAAAGCATCCGACTGGCTCTGTCCCGGGGTAGAGAATTCGAAACCATCGATAGACGGCTCGATCAGGGCATCAAACTGGTAATCCCGCGCGTCGTCGTCAGGGCCGAGGACCACGAGTGAGTCGAACATGTGGCCGAACAGCTGGGTGAAGAACGCGGCGTTCGAGCGACCAAGGTCGATCGTCCAGGAGCTCTTGCCCAGCACCTCTTCGACATGGACGAAGTTCTCGAATTCGGCAGGTATGCGGACCGCGACATCAACCGGAATCTTCTCGATGCGCGGCTCCGGGATGGTCGGCATCTCCATCGTCACTGTTGAAGCGCAACCGGCCAAAAGGATGGCGGCCATGCCGGCAAGCGATGCGTAACGTATTTCCTGGATCAAGTAGGTAGAATCCGCGCGAGTTTCGTCAACTGCTAGGTTATGAGCCTTTCCTTCGCACCTTAGTTCCCGGAGATGCTGCTTTCTAGCCCGATCAACTTTAGTGGTACCGTACTGCCAGTGCAAATAACTGATTTAGTGATGGCCTGATGGCGAGGCCGAAGGTACTCGTCTTTCAGCACGTGCCGTATGAGCCGCTCGGCACCCTCGACCCGTTGCTCAAGGACTCGGGGTTCCGGATTCGTTACGTCAATTTTGGCCGCCAGCCTGAGTTGCGACCGAGCCTGGATGGGTACGAGGCGCTGATCGTCCTCGGCGGGCCCATGAACTCGGACCAGATCGACACGTATCCTAACCTGGTCACCGAGGTCGACATCATTCGGGAAGCGGTCTCCCGCGACATGTCGATTCTCGGCATCTGCCTGGGCGCGCAATTGCTGGCCAAGGCCCTGGGTGGCAGCGTCTCGCGCAATGCCGTGCGTGAAATCGGCTGGTACGACGTCGAAATGACTGAGGCCGGACTTCGAGATCCGGTCCTCGGCACGTTTGCGCCGGCGCAGGAGGTTTTTCAATGGCACGAGGACGGTATCGCCCTGCCGCCCGGGGCGGAATTGCTGGCGACCTCCGCGGCCAGTCCCGTGCAGGCATTCCGTTTCGGCGAGCATGCCTACGGATTCCAGTTCCATCTCGAGGCAAACCGGCCACTTATAGACCGGTGGCTGTCCGTGCCGGCACACCGGGCGACGTTGCAGGAGGAAGCGGGGAATGTCGATCCGGCGCAGATCACCGCGCAGGCGGATACGTCGGTGAAGGCACTCGAACAGCTCAGCCGCGCTACCTTTTCGCGCTGGATCGATCGCTTCGAGCCGGTGCCGCGCAAGCAGCGCCTGCCATCCCGTTAGACCGGGCCGCACTCGCAGTTCTCGGCTAGTAGTCCAGCCACTCCAGCGGCAGTTCCTGCATCAGGGCGACCTGCTCTCGCAATGCGAGTACGTGATCGTCCCAGTAGCGGCGGCTATCGAACCAGGGGAACGCCACCTTGAATGCCGGGTCTTCCCAGCGTCTCGCCAGCCACGCCGCGTAGTGCATGATGCGCAGGCTGCGCAGGGCTTCGATGAGATGCAATTCTCGCGCATCGAATGCGCGAAACGCCGTGTAGCCCTCGAGCAGCGCCTTGAGTTGCGGTTGCTGCTCCTCGCGGTCACCGGACAGGAACATCCATAAATCCTGAACGGCCGGACCGTGGCGGGCATCGTCGAGATCGACAATGTGCAACTGGTCTTCGGTCACGAGCACGTTGCCGGGATGAAAGTCGCCATGCAGACGGA
>JAOUNK010000385.1 GCA_029881015.1 Gammaproteobacteria bacterium
GCGCAGTTTGAGTATCGGTTCTAGTTCGAAGAAGATCGCGGCACCCCTTAAAGGGTGCCGCGTTTCTCTATGTCAACTGACGACTCACCCAACCAGACCAGTTCTCTATCCATAGGCGTCAAGTCTGCGTACGGCTTTGGCTCTGTCGCCTACGGTGTCAACAACGTTGGCTTTGACTATTTCCTGTTGTTGTTCTACAGCCAGGTCATTGGGCTGGACGCGCGCCTGGTCGGCGTCGCAATCATTGTTGCCCTCGTCTTCGACGCAATAAGCGATCCAATCGTCGGCTACTGGTCCGATAATTTTCGATCACGTTGGGGTCGACGGCATCCGTTCATGCTCGCTGCCGCAGCGCCGGCTGCATTAAGCTATTTTCTGCTATGGAATCCGCCGCAGGGTTGGTCGCAAACCGGAATCTTCTGGTATCTGCTCCTCTTGGCCGTTGTCATTCGCACGGCGATGACGTTTTTTGAAACACCCAGTGCGGCCCTGGCGCCGGAGCTTACGGGTGACTACGATGAACGAAGTACGCTGCTTAGTTATCGCTCATACTTCGGTTGGACCGGCGGCAACGCGATTACAGTGATGATGTTCTTCTTCCTGTTTCCCGCGATGGCAACAGAATCGATTGCAGACGGACGATTCAATCGTGACAGCTATGAACTGTTAGGCATAGTTGCATCAGTGCTGATTCTTTTGTCCATCGTCGTTTGCGTGTTGGGGACTCGTTCCAGGATCAAGCACTTGAAACAACCACCACCACAGCGGCGCATCACTGTGGCGACCGTGTTTCGGGAGATCTTCGAGACGCTTTCCAATCGCTCGTTCCTTGCACTGTTTGTTGCAGCGATGTTGGGTGCTGTTGCTACAGGACTTGCGGCGTCGCTGGCTTTCTATTTCTACACCTACTTCTGGGAGTTCACGTCCATACAGACCGGACTCATTACAATGGGCGTCTTTGTGGCAGCCATTATTGGTTTCATCCTGGCGCCTGTCATTACGCGTCGAGTAGGCAAGAAGACGGGTGCGATGGCTGTGGGACTAGTCGCCTTTATCGGGGCACCGCTGCCGATTGCGCTGCGTTTGTTAGGCCTCTTGCCGGAGAACGGCACGCCCTTTGTATTCTGGTTCGTGTTCATTGCCGGCATCATCGATCTTGGGCTGATCATCTGCTTTCAGATTCTGTACGCGTCGATGATGGCCGATCTGGTCGAGCAAAGTGAGTTAAGAACAGGGCGTCGTTCTGAGGGCGTGTTCTTTTCGTCAATCACCTTTATAAGGAAGAGCGTGCAGGGTTTCGGATTGATGATGGCTTCGCTGGTGCTGTATTGGGCAAAGTTCCCGACAGGGGCTACAGTTGAGCAGGTTTCGGACGAGGCCATATGGCGCTTGGGCGCCTACTACGTGCCGACGATACTCATTATCTGGATGTTGATGATGGCCGTGATTTCTGCATACCGCCTCAACCGGGCAGAGCACGAGGAGAATCTTAGAAAGCTGGCAGTGAGGCAATCGACCGAATGAGCAATCGGGAGGAATGACCATGAGGCCGTTGGAATCTGGAGTTAAGGCGTTGGTTCTGTGTTTGGTCTGTGTCAGCCTGGTCTTACCCGGTTGTGCGACCCAAGAGGCTACCGCCGAATCATCGCCGCTGAGAATCTTGCTGACCAATGACGATGGTTACGACGCGCCAGGTATTCAGGCACTGCGCGCGGCTCTTCTCGAGGCGGGGCACGATGTGACGGTGGTGGCACCCTCTGCAGATCAAAGCGGTGCCGGCGCGCGCGTAACCAGCCGTGGCACGATCGGTTACAGAGAGCACTCGAAAGGCGTCTGGTCTGTCGACGGTTTTCCGGCAGATGCGGTACTGGTTGGGCTTCTCCATATCATGGAAGATGACGCGCCGGATCTCGTCGTCTCGGGCGCCAATTTTGGACAAAACCTCGGGTACAGCATCAATTCAGGTACGGTCGGCGCTGCCACAATTGCCATGTATGCGGGAACGCCGGCAATCGCGTTCTCAGTTGGTGTTGACTACTCCGAGATAGAAGCCAAGCCGATTCCCTTTCCCAGTACCTTCAGCGCCTTTTCAGGCGCTGCAGACTTTTGCGTACAGCTTATTGCCGATCTGAGAAATGCACGCCCCGGCGATGTCCGCGTGCTCCCGGAGCACACAATTCTGAATGTGAACTATCCTGCACTTGTTCCTGATGAAATACAGGGCGTCCGAGTCTTGCAGGCGGCAAGGAGCTCTGGTGTCGTGATCGACTACGAAGAGACCGATGCTGAGGGGCAGCTCGAGGTTAGAGTCGGACCGATGGGTCCGGACGGTACTGATACAGACCTGCAGGTGTTCCCGCGTGGTTTTGTCACGATCACTGTCTTCGACGGTGACTGGGATGCAGGCGAGGGGTTGCGGGAAACAATAGAGGAACGTTTGTCAGTGACGGAGCGGCACTGACAGCGGTTATTCGCCGTCTGTCATGAAATCGACGACCGCCGAATCCACATTTACCGTTGACAGGCTCTGAGCCAGATTTGCATCGTCGTGGGTCAACGGCGCATAGAGCTCCAGGCTGGCCTGTAACAGAACACCTGCATGCAGTGCGGCGGCCTCGTCTGCGTTCAGACTCGCCCGGTGAAGCATCCATTCCCGATAGTCCGCGCTCGCCGCCTTGCGACCGCGTTCGGCGGGGCCGCCAAGAGCGAAAGACTCCGGCTGCAGGCGTTCTGCAATCGACCCAACCAGTTCACCGTCGATAAACAGGCTGGTCTCAGCGCGCGCCACTGAATGCGACAGAGACAGGTAATGCCAGGCCTCGGTGAAGCCGCCCGTGCGTGACGAAATCGAGTTGCCATTCGAGCTGTCATAGCTGATGCGGCCATCCCGAACTTCCAGTGTCGAAATTCGCAAATGATCGGATGGCGTCAATTCGAGCGACTCGGTGTCCCACTCAAAGGCGCCATAGGAGCGACGGAAAATCGGAAAACTACTGTTGAGCGGTCGGCCGACGATTTCGGC
>JAOUNK010000386.1 GCA_029881015.1 Gammaproteobacteria bacterium
ATCGTGATCTCATCGATGACCAGGTAGGGGAACAGGCTGAACGCCAGTCCGGCGAACGCAAGGAGGAAGATCGACACGGCGAACGCGAACGGTTGCCATTCGCGGCCGTCAATCTGCGTCGCGAGTTTGCGCAGGCGAAAGTGACAGGCGAGGATCAGCGCGATCGATATCGCCGGAATCTGCGACAGCAACAGGAACTGCGGAAACGCGAACCACTTGTCGAAGACGCGTGTGCTGATCAGCGGCGTCGCGATGGACACGGCCGCGATACCTGCGGCCGTCAGCCACAAGGCAAGCCGCGCCCAGCGCACCGCTTTCCTCTGCAGTTCGTCCTCGCTTTTCATGATCAGCCAGGTCGCCCCGAGCAACGCATAGCCGGCAACGACGCAGATGCTGATGAGCACCGAGAAGGCATACGCGCCGACGCTGTGCTCGAAGCCCGTGATGTAGTGCCCGAGCATGAAGCCCTGAGCGAGTGATGCGAGCAGCGAACCGCCGAAGAAGGCTGCGTTCCAGAGCGGCCGGTGCGGCTCGCGCGCCTTCACGCGAAAGTCGAAAGCCACGCCGCGCAGTATGAGGCCGACGAGCATTGCCGCCACCTCGAGGTACAGCGACGAGAGAATGACGCCATGCGCCATCGGGAACGCCACGAGCAGGATGCCGACGCCCAGCACGAGCCAGGTTTCGTTGGCATCCCAGAAGGGCCCGATCGAGGCGATCATGAGGTCCTTTTGTTTGTCATCGGCGCCGTTCAACAGCACACCGACACCGAGGTCGTAGCCGTCGAGCACGACGTAGATGAGCATGGCCAGCGCCATGAGCCCTGCGAATACCACGGGAAGCCAGAAGTCCATGGTCATGCTCCTGTCGGCTGCTGCAGCGGGTTGTCGAGCCGCTCGCGCTCACGCGGTATGTGCCCCACCGCGGCCTGCGCCGCGAGGTAGAAAACCACGGAGACGTACGCGATGAGCAGCACGAGGTACAGCAACAGGTACGTCGTTAGCGAGACAGCGATGGGCGCTGCGGGAACCGGGCCGACGGCCTGCGCCGTCTTCAGCACACCCTGCACGAGCCAGGGCTGCCGGCCGATCTCGGTGACGTACCAGCCGGCCACGGTCGCGACCCAGCCGGAAAAGGTCATGCTGACCAGCACGCGGGAGAGCCAGGCCGGCGCCGCCCTGCCCTTGCGCATCACCCACACGCAAGCCCAGGACACGAGCAACATCAGCATGCCGACGCCGACCATGATGCGAAAGCCGAAGAACACCGGCGCAACCGGCGGGTGGGCGTCCTCGAAACTGTTGAGACCCTGCACGAGGCCGTTGGGGTCGTGCGTCAGGATCAGGCTCGCGCCTTTCGGTATCGCGATCTCCAAGTGGTTTTCGCGATTCGCCGCGTCGGGCCAGGCAAACAGCAACAGGTCGGCGCCCTCGGTGTCGTCCCAAAGTCCTTCCATCGCGGCGACCTTGGCCGGCTGGTGCTCCAGCGTGTTCAGGCCATGCAGGTCGCCGGCAAGAATCTGCAGCGGGATGAGTATCGCGGCAAGCCAGGTAGCAACGCGCAGCGCAACGCCATTGGCCTGCGTCGAATCGCCACGCAGTTGCCGATACGCGGACAGCCCGGCAACGACGAACGCGGCCGTCAGCCCCGATGCCAGCATCATGTGCGCAATCCGGTAAGGCATCGACGGGTTGAAGATGACGTCCATCCAGCTCAGCACAAAGGCCTGCCCGTCGCGCATTTCGAACCCGGTGGGTGTTTGCATCCACGAGTTCAGCGCGAGGATCCAGAACGCCGAGAGCGACGTGCCGATCGCAACCATCCACGTCGAGAGCGTGTGCACGCGATTGCTGACGCGTTTGCGGCCGAACAGCATGATGCCGAGGAACGTTGCCTCCAGGAAGAACGCCGTGAGCACTTCGTAACCCAGCAGCGGTCCCGCGACGTTGCCGACGGTCTCCATGAAGCCCGGCCAGTTGGTGCCGAACTGGAAACTCATGGTGATGCCGGTGACCACGCCCATCGCGAAGGTCAGCGCGAATACTTTCACCCAGAAGCGATACGCCTCCAACCAGTGCGCGTCGCCCGTGCGATCGTGTTTGGTCTTGAAATACACGAGCAGCCACGCCAGCCCCATGGTGATGGTCGGGAACAGGATGTGGAACGTGATGTTGGCGGCAAACTGCACTCTTGCAAGGGCCAGGGCGTCCATGCGTTAGTCCTTCTAGTGGCGAGTGGCTTTGGTCGGGGCTTTGCCGCTGCGGCGCGGATCGAGCAGTTGCTTGATCTTGCGGCCGAGCTTCAAGAGACGGATGAGCGTCTTCGGCGGCAGGCCGTTCATCTCATCCACCCAGTTGTTGAGCAGTTCGACGAGGTCGTGCATTTCCTGCATGCGTTCCCGGGCATAGCGGTCCTGTGCCGAGGCCGGCTCGTCGAGCAGGGTATCGCGCAGCATCGACAGCGTCGGGTCGATCTCGCGGCGCCGGCGCTCCTCGGCCAGCACGCGGAACACCTCCCAGACATCCTTGGGCGTGGTCCAGTACTCGCGGCGATCGCCCGGGACGCTCGCCGGCTGCACCAGGCGCCAGGTCTTGAGCTCCTTGAGGCCCATGCTCACGTTGGAACGCGAGATATTGAGCGTTGCCGCGATCTCGTCGGCATTCAAGGGCTCCGGCGTCACGTACAGGAGGCCGCACATCTGCCCGAGGGTGCGGTTCAGGCCCCAGCGGGAGCCCATTTCGCCAATGTGCATGACGAAGCGCTGTACGTAAGGTGACATCATTCAGACTTTTCAGGAATTGTTGAAATTAGACATAGTCTAAAGCGCGAGTTCCCGAATTGAAAGAGGCCTGTGCGGGGCTACGCCGCCGTGTGTTCTTCAAGTGACAGCGTGCGGCCGTCGCCGACGCGCAATCAGCCTGACCGCGACCTCGATCGCGCAGTCGACACCGAGCTTATTCGTATCGCCGGCCCTGGTGCTCGATCCAGCCGCCGGGATGGCTGCCGCGCG
>JAOUNK010000387.1 GCA_029881015.1 Gammaproteobacteria bacterium
ACGCTGTTACCACCGATACCCTGGGGCCATCCTTGCTGGCGAAAGAAGCGAGTTGGCTGCCCCTGGTGCCATCGCTCGGCGTTGTGTGGCGTTTCTAGAGGTACGCATGAAATGAAACTATCAATTGCATCGGCAATGCTCGTATTGCTTCTTGTCGCCGTCGCGCAAGCCGAGTACCGGCCAACCGACCCTGAGAACACCGTTGTCGTTCAGGTCGACGATGGAACCATTGTCATAGAGCTCAACTCGCGGTTCGCGCCGCAAACCACCCGTCAGTTCAAGCGCCTCGTGCGCGCCGGTTTCTATGACCGCCAGCCGTTTTATCGCGTGATCGACGGTTTCGTGGCACAGGGTGGCGACGGCAGCGACATGAGCGGAGAGGAAAATGATGAGCCGACGGTGGCGGCCGAGTTCGACCTCGAATGGTTGGAGGACATTCCGTTCGTCGCGGTACAAAAAGGAGACATGTTCGCGCCGGAAACCGGGTTCGTCGATGGCTTCCCGGTTGCTCGCGACCTCGATGCAGGAAAGCTCTGGATCGCCCACTGTCCCGGGATCGTCGGACTGGCCAGAGGTGATGCCGCAGACTCCGGCAGCACTGACTTTTACATCGTGATCGGGCAGGCACCGCGCTACCTGGAGCGCAACATCACCGCCTTTGGACGCGTAGTCTACGGCATGAACGTTGTGCAGCGCATCAAACGCGGCCCGGCCGAAACAGCCGGCATGATCGAGAGCCTCACTGACGCAACCCTGATTCGCTCGGCGCAAGTCCTGGCGGATATTCCCGTGGCAGGACGGTTGCCTGTTACCGTGCCCGACACGAATAGCGAGGAATTCGCAGCCATGCTCGAGGCACGACGACATCGAACGGCAGCCTGGTTTATCAACAAACCGCCGGCCGTGCTGGATGTTTGCCAGGTTCCGAACCAGGGCCGAGTGCAATAGATCCTGTCGAACATTTCTCATAGAATAACGCGCTGAAATCAGATAGTTGGGGAAATCAGGAAGATGCATAAATTTGTGCTGATAGGTGCAGTACTCGTTCTGTCCGGCTGCGCGGGAAACTACAAGACAACGTTCGACCACGGAGAAGCGATGGAGCCAATTACCGTCGACGTTGTACCCGTACTCGCGAAAGAAGAGCTCGACGTCCAGATTGTCGTAGCCGATTCGTCGGCGGCGACAGCTCAATACGGATTGATCGGCGCACTCGTGGGTGCAGTCATCGATTCCGCCGTGAACAAGCGAAATGCCGTTGTCGCCGAGCGGCGCGCTGAAGTCATCCGGGAACTCACCGGCGAGTACGATATTGTTGAAGCTGCGCACAAGGCGACGCTGCGTATTGGTGACCATGAGCGCTTCGCTGTTCTGGCCGTCAGCGAGCCGACGACGTCCGTTGGCTGGGATGACCTGGCGAACGACGCGTTCGAATCGGGAACGGCGGATGTCGTGGTTGTCCTGGACTTCGATTTTGCACTGACACCGACAGCCGACCAGGTCCGTGTGAATGCGGACCAACGCGTATATTTCAGAAGTACGGCGAAGAAAAAAGACAAGAATCGCAAGCCAGCGTCTTTCCGGACGTTTACCTATTTCTCGCCTGTTCAGACTGTCGTCAACCGGCCCTTCGAAGATGGCGAAAAGGAGCAGTTACTCGATGCGCTACAGGACGACTACGAGGAGAGAATGACTGCACATCCAGACGAGAAAGACGATCTCGAGAAAGCGATGAAAGCAGAGATCGAGGACCTGCAGAAGGCCGATACTATCCCGGAGGTTCTGGCACTGCGGGAAACCTGGACAACCGAACAGCTTTCACGCTACCTGGACCAGTCGATCGATCACATCGCCTTCATGTTGCGCCATGACTGGGAGTCCGCGTCGGTGCCAGAGGAGTCCGTGCGTACCGAGGACAAGTTTGTGGTCGTCAACGCCAACGGTTTCGCGATGCAGGACAAGGGAAAGGACATCGCTCGCCTCGATGAGAATGAAATCTATCGCTCACAGTGGGGGCACATGTATTCCGTACCGGCGCCGGAATGACGTTCAACCCGGTAATCTGCTCGCTGGCAGTCCTGACGATGCTCGGTGGGTGCGTCAGTGGCGCTCCGGCAGAACCCGAGCCGATTAAACTTGAATACCTCGGTGATGACAATACGGCGCTCACCGATGACGCGCCGTGTATCTGGGTCGAGGATCGTCGTTCCCGCCAGGCATTCTATGGCGTCACGGTGCCAAGCGCCGACGCGCTGAGCTTCATGAGCGACGGCATTACGAGCCGTCTGCGGGCAAAAACCCGGGCGACGGATACCGTTCCCGGAAGAGGCTTGCTGATCTCGCTGCTGAAGGCCTACATCAATCCCAATGGAACCACCTTATCGGCAGTCGTCGCGATAAAGGTCACGTGGGGAGAGCGGGAATCCGTGTATCGAGGACAGGTAGTCCAGACAAATTGGTGGGGCGCCGAAAGAGAAATTAGCCGGACCATGAGTGCCGCGCTGGATGAAGCGCTGCTGAAAATCAATTTTCCAGTGACAACGAGTACCTGCGATCAGGCATAACTTTCCCGCAGCGCTTGCGGGACACCGTCGCCGTACAACACCGCGTCCTCACAGCCGGTAACGCCAAAGATTGCAACCGGTGTAAACGACTTCGTTTCCAGCGCGTAGTCGAGCAGGTCTTCTGCAGACAGCGTCTTGCGCCCGGCGCGCTCCGTCAATGTGAATTCGATGTCCTCGAGGCCGTCGAAGGCGCGATAGACCAGCTCGGTGCAAACCACGCGGTCGGAGTTGAAGAAGTTGAAATCGAAGTTGTACTTCTTGCCTTCGTGAAGCAGGGCTCGCTCCACGGCGCGCCTGATGTTCCCGGCCGAGAGCACGGGGCGCAGCACGACAAACGCATCGACCAGCAGGGTCTCTGAGAGCGGCCTGAGAAGCACGCCGTCCTTGCGCGACTCGAGCACGCAAATATCACTTGTCCAGCGCTGCAGCTTGTCGCCA
>JAOUNK010000070.1 GCA_029881015.1 Gammaproteobacteria bacterium
GACGCCGCGTCATTGCTGGAGATTTACCAGCAGGCATTACAGAGTGACCCGCAGATTCACGAAGCCGAGGCCAGGCGCCTGGCCGCGCTCGAGGCCAAACCCCAGGCTCGCAGTGCCTACCTGCCCCAGTTGTCGCTTTCGGGCGATTACAGCATGACGGAAAACTCCGGACCCACGTTCTTCCAGCCCGATCTCACCCAGCCGCGAATCGAAGCCGAGCGGACGATCGAGAATGACGTCATGGACTGGGGCATCACGCTGACCCAGACGGTCTTCCGGTGGGACACCATCGTCAACCTGCAACGCGCCGACAAACAGATCGCGAGAGCGGAAGCCGTGCGCGAAGCGGCACAGCAGGATCTGATCATCCGGGTGGCGCAGCGCTACTTCGACGTGCTCGCCGCCGAAGATCGCCTGACGTCGATCCACGCGGACCGGACGGCGATCGCCAGGAGCCTCGAACAGGCCAAGCAACGCTTCGAAGTTGGCCTGATCGCGATTACCGATGTGCAGGAATCACAGGCCGCCTATGACCAGTCGGTCGCCAACGAAATCGATGCCAAGCGCCAACTCGCGACGGCACGCGAGTTCCTGCGTGAGATAACGGGTGAGTACGTGACCGAGCTGTCCGCGCCCAAGGAAGACTTTCCGTTGCGGCGACCCGATAAGTCGGAACGCGACTGGGTGGACATGTCGCTTAGCCAGAACCTCAACCTCGTCGCCAGCCGGCTCGATGAGAAACTCGCGCGCGATGAGATTTCGTTCCGCAGGAGCGGTCATTACCCGACCCTCGCACTCACCGCGAGAATCAATGACACGGATACGGACACGGACCAGACCTACGACTTTATCGATCCGTTGACGGGACAGCCGGCATCGGTATCGTTTTCGGACAGCATCCCTGGCGAAAGCGACGGCATATTCCTGTCCTTCAACCTGCCCTTATTCGCGGGTGGTGGAACGTCGTCCCGCGTCCGGGAGGCTGTCTACCTGCACCGCGCAAGTCGCGAACAGTTGCAGCGAGTCACGCGTGAAACCGAGCGGCAGTCGCGCGACGCCTACCTCGGCGTCCTGTCCGAGGAGAGTCGCGTAAAGGCGCTAGGCCAGGCCGTCGCATCCAGCCGTACGGCGCTCGAGGCGACCCAGGCCGGTTTCGAGGTGGGCACGCGAACGATTGTCGACGTTCTGAATTCCCAGTTTTCGCTGTACCAGGCCATCACCAACTACTACCAGAGCCGCTACAACTACATCCTGAACGTCCTCAGACTCAAGCAGGCGGCGGGTACGCTGCAGGTGCAGGACCTCGAGGAAATCGACCAGTTCCTGATGACTCGCAAGACGCCGGAACAGATGTTTGCAGAGGAAGAGGCGCAGAACCCGGGTAACTAGGCAGGCCTGCGATCGCCAAGCAGCGGCTCGAGGAGCACGAGAAGCCGCTCGAGCGCCCCCCTGTTCTCCCGCAACACGGACTGGCCCGCGCTTCCCAGGCGCACAGCCTGCGCGGGATCGGACAACAACTCGCTGACGGTCGTTACGAGTTCGTCGGGACCCTCGACCCGGCGACACGCGCCCAGGTCGACAAACAGGTCCGCAATATCCTGGCCATTGAAATTATGCGGGCCGGTCACGATCGGGATGCCGAGCACGGCGGGCTCCAGCAAGTTGTGGCCGCCGATGGGAACCAGGCTGCCGGCGACAAACGCCACATCGCTCGCCGCATAGAACATCGGTACTTCACCCATCGTATCGCAGAGAAATACGGAGGCATTGCCGGCCGGTTTGTCCTCCGTCCTCGAAACGACATCAAGCCCCTCTCTCCCAACGAGATCCCGGACCGCCTGAAAACGCTCGGGGTGACGCGGCACGAGGACCAGGAGGAGATCCGGGTGGCGAGCGCGCAACCGCCGATGCACGTCGAGCACGAGCGGTTCTTCGCCTTCGTGCGTGCTGGCGGCAATCCAGACCGGTCGATCGCCGAACAATTCCTCCCGCAGCGCCCTGCCCCTGGCCGAGACATCCGGATCCGGCTCGACGTCGAACTTGATGTTGCCCATCACAAGCGTTCGCACCGGGTTGGCGCCCAGTGCGAGGAATCGATCTGCGTCGGGCTGGCTCTGTGCCGCGATGATGATGCCGTGAGACAGCGTTTCGCGAATCAGGGGAAGGAGTTTGCGGTAGCCCGGCACCGAGCGGGGCGAGATTCTCGCGCTGACGAGGATCAGCGGTATCTGCCGGACGCCGCAGGCACGATAAAGATTCGGCCAGATCTCGGTTTCCATGATCAACGCCGCGTCGGGTTTTACAGCCCGGAAAAAGCTGGCGATCGCGTTCGGAAACTCGAACGGAATGTAGCAATGCAACACGCGGTCGCCGAACAAGGACCTGACCCGCGCGGCACCGGTCGGCGTGACCGTGGTGATCAGCAGTTGCCGCTCCGGGAACCGTTCCATGAGCGCCCGAATCAACGGCGCCGCCGCCTGGACTTCGCCGACAGAGACCGCGTGCACCCAGATGCAGCTATCGAGCTTCGGGAAGCCCAAGCCGAAGCGTTGGCCGAGTTTTTCAAAGTAGGTTCGGTTGCCGATACCCCGCAGCAGCCAGTAGAACGCGAACGGAATCAGCAGCAGGTAGGTAAGCAGGTTGTAGAGAAAGCGCACGACCGGCTCAGGCTATTCGTCTTTGAGCCTGTCGATGATGCGGCTCGACGAGTGACCGTCCCGGAATGCGAGCACGCGAACCTCGCCGCCGTTACGCAGCACTTCCCTGGCACCGACAATCTCCTCGGGCCGGTAGTCGCCGCCCTTGACGAGCACATCCGGCAGCACCGCCTCGATCAGCCTGGCCGGCGTGTCCTCGGAGAACGGCACCACCCAGTCGACGGCGGCCAGCCCTGCCAGCACCAGGAGACGATCTTCGAGCGCATTGATCGGACGGGACTCGCCTTTCAGCCGGCGCACGGAGTCGTCGTCGTTGACCGCCACGATCAAGCGGTCGCCGAGGCTCTTGGCTTCCTCGAGGTACGCGACGTGGCCGGCATGCAATACATCGAAGCAGCCGTTGGTCATGATGACCTTTTCGTTGCGTCCATGCGCTTCGCCAACCAGCGCGAGCAGCGCATCCAGTTGGACCAGTCCCCTGCCGCCCTGCCCGCGTTGGTGCAAGGCAGCGGAAATCTCGCCGGGCGTAACCGAGGCAACGCCGATCTTGCGGACCACGAGTCCTGCGGCAATATTGGCCAGTGCGGCAGCCGACGCCAGCCCCTGGCCGCTGGCCAGGGCAGCGGCCAGCGTTGCGATGACCGTATCGCCCGCGCCCGTGACGTCAAACACCTCTCGCGCCTGCGTCGACAGGAACAGGGGTTCTTCACCGGCTTCGATCAGCAGCATGCCTTTTTCGCTGCGGGTGACGAGCAGTGCATCGAGCTGCAGGTCGGCCATCATCGAGCGCGCCCGTTCGACGAGTTCGTCGTCCGACGCGCTCTTGCCGGCCACCGCCTCGAACTCGGTCTGGTTGGGCGTGATCAGCGAAGCCCCGCGGTATTTTTCGAAATCCGTGCCTTTCGGGTCGACGAGTACCGGGATTCCGGCTTCGCGACAGGCACCAATCATCGCGGTGACATCGGCCAGCGCCCCCTTGCCGTAGTCGGATAGAACAACCGCGCCGGCACCTGCCATTGCACCGCGCAGTGCCTCGAGCATCGCATCGCCCGGCATGGCCGCGGCCTTCTCTTCATCGAGGCGGATGAGCTGCTGGCCGCGACTCTGGACGCGAGTCTTGGTAATCGTTGGACGGTCGGCCGCGATCGCAAAGCGGCAAGCGATGCCACGCGCACCCATGATCGATTCGAGCGATTTCGCGGCGGCGTCCTGGCCGACGACGCCAACGAGGCTCGTCGATACGCCCAACGCCGCGAGGTTCACGGCGACGTTTGCCGCGCCACCTGGCCGGTCGTCCGTTTCATGCACGTGCACGACGGGCACGGGTGCCTCGGGCGAGATACGACCGGTGGAGCCGAACAGGTAGCGGTCCAGCATCACGTCACCGGCGACGACGACACGAGTCGATGAGAAATCAGGAATCGAGATAGTCACGCGACGAATCTTACATGACTGGTTCTGCGGCGTCCTGAGCGCGTGACCGGCCTACCTTAGCCGCACTTGCTATCGCCGCAACTGAGGCAGGTCATGCACCCGTCCATCATGATTACGGCTGTCGTGTTGCACTTGGTGCAGAGCCGCGCGCCCTCCGGATACTCGCTGTCAGAAAAGGCATCCGTTTGCTTTTTCGCTTCTTCGTACTGGGCCCGCTTTTCGGCGATCAGCTTTTTCTGGTGCTCATTGAGCTCCGGCTCGGCAATCATGCCGATCATGATCAGGTGCTTTTCCACGATATGGCCGAGCTCGGCAATGATCGACGGCATGAACTTGCCGCCCGGTTGCCAGTAGCCGCCACGCGGATCGAACACGGCCTTGAGCTCCTCGACGAGGAACGTCACGTCGCCACCCTTGCGGAACACAGCCGAGATAATGCGTGTCAGTGCCACGATCCACTGGTAGTGATCGAGGTTCTTCGAGTTGATAAAGATCTCGAAGGGGCGACGTTTCTCGTGCTCTGTACCCTCGTTGAGGATAATGTCGTTAACCGTCACGTACATGGCGTGGTCCGACACCGGCGTCTTGACCTTGTAGGTCGAGCCGACCAGCATCTCCGGCCGCTCGAGCTTCTCGTGCATGCGGATGACTTCGGCTCGATCACCGCCGCCTTCACGCTTGAACTCTCGCTTTGTTTCCTTTTCCTCGACTGGCTGGTTTACAGCGTAGCCAACGATTTTCTTGTCGATTTTGATCATTTAGAACTTTCCGTAATAGCCTTCTTTGAGTGCGTCGAAGAGATTGGCGGCGGTATGCACCTCGCCGTCGTACTCGATCTCTTCGTCGCCCTTGAGGTCGATGGTCGAGCCATCCTCCAGCGTGAAGGTGTAATTCGTATTCTTGAGGTCTTTCTCTTTCACCAGTACGCCCTGGAACGCCTCGGGGTTAAAGCGGAACGTCGTGCAACCCTTGAGACCCTGCTGGTAGGCGTACAGGTAGATATCCTTGAAATCGCCGTACGGGTAGTCCGTCGGGACGTTCGCGGTCTTGGAGATCGACGAGTCGATCCATTTTGGGGCAGCCGCCTGGATATCCACGTGCTGCTTCGGCGTCACCTCGTCAGCCGTAATAAAGTAGTCCGGCAAGCTGCCTGCCGCATCCGCGCCGCCGTGACCTGCCGGCATGGCGTCCGTGTCGATGCATTCACGGTAGGCCAGTAGCTCGAACGAGAAGACATCGACCTTCTCTTTGGTCTTCTTGCCCTGGCGAATGACGTTGCGGAAGTAATGGTGTGCGAAGCTCGGCTCGATGCCGTTCGACGCGTTGTTCGCGAGCGACAGCGAAATAGTACCGGTCGGCGCTATCGAACTGTGGTGCGTGAACCGCGCTCCGGTCTCGGCAAGTTGCTCCACGAGTTGCGGCGCCACGGCCGCGACGCGCTGCATGTAGCGGCTGTACCGGGCGTGCAGAATCCGGCCAGGCACCTTGTCGCCGGCCTGGTAGCCGTCGGCACGCATTTCCGGACGCCTGCGCAGCATCTCTTCGGTAACTTCGAAGTTCTCGTTCATGATCGGGGCCGGGCCCTTCTCTTTGGCAAGCTCGAGACCCTCTTCCCAGCCGGCCAGCGCGAGCTGACGGGCCACTTCTTCCGTGAACTCGACGGCCGCCGCATCGCCGTAGCGCATGCGCAGCATCGTGATCGTCGAACCGAGTCCCAAAAAGCCCATGCCATGCCGGCGCTTGCGCTGGATCTCGTTGCGCTGCTGGGGCAGCGGCAAGCCGTTGATCTCCACAACGTTGTCGAGCATGCGCGTGAAGACCTTGACGACCTTGCGGAACGTCTCCCAATCGAAGCTCGCCTCGTCGGTAAACGGCTTGACGACGAAGCGCGTCAGGTTGATCGAACCCAGCAGGCAGGAGCCATACGGCGGCAACGGTTGCTCGCCACACGGGTTGGTCGCACGGATAGTCTCGCAGAACCAGTTGTTGTTCATCTCGTTGACTTTGTCGATCAACACGAAGCCCGGCTCCGCGAAGTCGTAGGTCGACGCCATGATGATGTCCCAGACCCGGCGCGCCGGCAGTGTCTTGTAGATCTTGCACGCCGCCAGGCCTTCGGCGTTGGTCACGTAATTGCCGGCTTCCGGCCAGTCACGCCAGACGAACTGGTTGCGGTCACTGATATCGAGGCCGTCGTCCTCGACTTCCTTGTGGGTCACGGGGAACGCGAGCTTCCAGTCATCCTCGTTGATGACCGCCTGCATGAACTCGTCGGTAACGAGCAGCGAGAGATTGAACTGGCGCAGGCGACCGTCCTCGCGCTTGGCGCGAATGAACTCCATGACATCGGGATGGCCGACATCGAACGTGCCCATCTGCGCGCCGCGACGACCGCCCGCCGACGACACGGTGAAACACATTTTGTCGTAGATATCCATGAAGGACAGCGGGCCCGACGTGTACGCACCGGCACCCGTTACATAGGCACCCTTCGGACGCAGCGTCGAAAACTCGTAGCCGATACCGCAGCCGGCTTTCAGAGTCAGCCCGGCCTCGTGCACCTTGTTGAGGATATTGTCCATCGAATCGCCGACGGTGCCGGACACGGTGCAGTTGATCGTCGATGTGGCAGGCTTGTGCTCCTGGGCACCGGCGTTCGACATGATGCGGCCAGCCGGTATCGCACCGGCGCGCAAGGCCCAGACGAACTCGGTGAAGAAGTGTTCGCGCTTTGACTCGACTTCCACGTTTGCGAGCGCCGCGGCGACCCGCTTGTAGGTGTCATCGATAGACTCATCGATCTTCGAGCCGTCTTTGGCCGTCAGTCGATATTTTGCATCCCAGATGTCCAGCGATGCCGGTTGAAATTCGATGTCGTTAACCGTGTGCGTATCCAGATTGACGGCAGACTTCATTGGTCCTGTAACTCCCCTGATCTCCCTTAGGAGGCCCCAAATAAGCTGTTTTAGCTCGCTTTTCTCCGGAGAAAAGGGCCCCGCTCGCCGACGGCCAGAGAGCGCGACGAGTGCCGTATTCGGCCTCTTTTCTTTCCTGATCAGACACAAGATGTAGTGTCTAAGTGGGGACAAGATTATGCCCGAAGCGGCCCACTGTCAAGGGTTTGCCGTAATTTTCTTGATACTACTTTCTTTATATAAAACAATATATTACAAACCTTTCGCGAGTAAGTGCTTTAAATATAGAGAAAAAAAAACGGCACCTCCGCAAGAAGCGCCGACCACTACATGTAGTGGCGATTATTGTCGCATATCCGCGGCCTTGAAATGCCTTTCCGTGGCCTCACCTATGCCTCCTGAAGCCTGTTTCAAGTGGAGAAAACCATGAACATTGCCCGATTCGAACCCTGGAATTTCGTCGATCTGCTGCACCGCGATCTGGACCGGCTCGCGACGCAACGAACGGTCCCCGGCAGTGCCGAGAACCCCGTCGCCGACTGGGTTCCCGCCGTTGATATTATTGAAGAAAAGGACCGCTACGTATTGCGCGCTGACGTCCCGGGCGTGCGTCCCGAAGACATCGATGTGTCAATGGACAACGGCGTCCTGAGCGTCTCCGGCCAACGCCATGCCATCGCCCCCGAGGACGACAGCGGTGTGCAGCGCATCGAGCGCGCCACTGGTCGATTCCTGCGCCGCTTCACGCTGCCGGAAACGGCGAACGCCGACGGCATCGCCGCGAAGTGCGCCAATGGCATCCTCGAGGTTTCGATCCCGAAGATGCCTGAAGTCCAGGCACGCCGGATTACGGTAGAGGCCGCCTGACGGCGCGCAGGCGCTGGCACGAGGAGGCAGCCCGGGCGCGACGCTGCACTGCGCCCGGGCATCTTTTGTTTACGGGCCTATAATCTTGACCCCACACGCTAAAGGACCATTGAGGTTTCTGAAATGACGAAGATACGACTGACATGGACGACACTCGTGCTCGCCCTGGCATCTCTCGGCGCACAGGCAGCACTGCCGACCGTTGTCGGTGGACAGCCCGTCGCCAGCCTCGCACCGCTTGTCGAAGCGGCATCGCCCGCCGTGGTAAACATCCAGGTGACGCAGATGCGCCGCGATCGCTTCGGCCGCGCCGGCGAAATCGGCGGCGCCGGCTCCGGCGTCATTGTCGACGCAAAGGGTGGCCACATCCTGACGAACCACCATGTCATCGACGGTGCTGACGAGATCCGGGTCACGCTCCACGACGGGCGTACGCTCGATGCGGAGATCGTCGGTTCGGACGCCGGTACCGATATCGCCCTGCTCAAGGTAGAGCCGGACAACCTCACGGAAATGCCGATCGGCGACTCGGACAGCGTTCGGGTTGGCGATTTCGTCATTGCCATCGGCAATCCTTACGGGCTGGACAACACCGTGACGTCCGGCATCGTCAGCGCCCTTGGCCGCACGGGCATCAATCGCGGCGGTTTCGAGAACTTCATCCAGACGGACGCGTCGATCAACCCCGGCAACTCGGGTGGCGCGCTGGTGAACATGGATGGCGAACTCATCGGCATCAACTCGATGATCTTCAGCCGCTCGGGCGGCAACGTCGGCATTGGCTTTGCGGTACCGACCGAAATCGCGAGTTCGATCATGGGCCAGATCCTGGACTTCGGCGAGATCAGGCGTGGACTCCTCGGCGTCGAGTTCAACAATATCGACAGGGAAGCCGCCAAGACACTGGACCTGGATGTCGACGGTGGCGCCCTCATCACGCGCGTATTCCCGAACTCGGCCGCGGAGAAAGCCGGGCTCAAGGTCGGCGACATCATCGTCGGCGTCAACGACAAGACCGTGTCCAGCGGCACGGAATTGCGCAACACGATTGGCCTGATGCGCACCGGCGACGTTGTTGGCCTGCGCTACCTGCGCGACAACAAGTCCTATACGACCTCGGCTGAGCTGGGTCGCCTTGAAGACCAGTTGCTCGCTGGCGAGGACATTCATCCCGGGTTGGCCGGGGCCAGCTTTGCCGGCTCCAGCACCTCGAGTGACAGCGGCGTCGAAGTCTCCGTCGTCGAGGAAGGCAGTGCGGCGGCCCAGCGTGGTCTGCGCGCCGGTGACGTCATCACGGCGGTCAATCGCGTGCTCGTACGGAACCTGCGCGACCTGCAGACCGTGGCCCAGAGCAACCGGATTCTGTTCCTCCTGATCCAGCGCGGCGATCGTTCCCTCATGCTGCAGATAAGGTAAGCTATGTGAATGCATAGAGAGGACAGCACACAGGCCGCAAGCAGACGATTTGTCGCCGCTGTCCTCGCTTTCGCGCTGTGTCTCATGCCGGTCGTTGCTGCCGCCCAGATCGACCAGCAGCGCGAACTCTTCAAGCACGTATACGAGACCGTCGAACGGGGTGACTGGAGCCCGGTCGACGGTCTTTCTGCCTCTGACAGGACCTTGCTGGAGGCGTATGTTCTCTGGCCCGATCTCCGCGCCACCTGGCTGCGTGCCAACCTCGGCAAGACCCCGGCAACGGAGATCGAGGCCTTTACAGAGCAATACGGCACACTGCGTCCGGCGCGTGAACTCCGCTACCGGCACGCCCTGTTCCTCGCCAAAGAGGGTGACCTCGCCGGGTTCCAGCGGATCTACGAGCAGTTCTACCAGGGCCAGGACGTTGCACGCCTCGACTGCCTGTCATTGCAGGCGGAGATCGACGCCGGGCGCCTCGCCCGCGTCAACCAGAGGGCGCTCGATCTGTGGCTGGTCGGCAGGAGCCAGGTCAGCGAATGCGATCCTGTCTTTGCCTATCTCAGGAACAACGCGCTTATCGGTCCGGCCGAGTACCGAAAACGATTCGGCCTCGCCATAGACGCCCGGGAGTTTCAGCTCGCGCGCTGGCTCGCAAAGACGATCGATCAGGCACACGTCGACGAAGCGGCGCTCTGGATCCAGGCCCAGGCCGATCCCGAGCGATTTCTCCGCGAGCACAAGCCACGCGTTGACGAACCGACGTATCGCGAACAGCTCGTGTACGCGGCAGAGCGCCTGACCTATCGGGACCCGCGGCTCGCGCAGGACCTGTGGAACAAGGTAGCGAAGCGTTACCGCTTCTCCGCGGCACAGGAGCAGCGCACGCTGCGGCACATAGCGCTCTGGACGGCTCGGGACAACCTGCCCGATGCGTATATCCTGCTGACTCAGTTGCCAGCCGCGGCGCAGAACGATGAGGTCCTGCGCTGGCGCGCGAGAACCAGTCTGCGCGACACACAGTGGCAACGCCTGTTGACGGACATTGCCGCGATGGCACCGGCGGAACGGGAATCCGAGGAATGGCGATACTGGCGAGCGGTTGCATTGCAGCGCCTGGGACGCGCGGCGGACGCTCAGCTCGCATTCGCGACGCTGAGCCAGGAGCGCAGCTATTACGGTTTCCTCGCCGCCGACGAACTCGGGCAGGACTATGCGCTGGACAGTAGCCAGCTGGCTGCCGACGATGCCGCGCTGGCCGCGGTTGCGGACAAGCCCGGCATCGTCAGGGCGAGGGAGTTGTTTTTCGTTGGACTCGACAGCCGCGGGCGTTCTGAATGGGATGCGGCGGTACGCCATCTTGACCGTGCTGAGAAACTCCAGGCGGCCATCCTTGCCGACCGCTGGGGCTGGCACTCCCGCGCCATCGCCACGGCCGCCAGCCTCGGACAGTACGATGACCTCTCTATTCGCTATCCCCTGCCCTGGCAACAACAGTTCGAGTCTTTTTCGTCGGCCGCCAATATTTCGCCGACCTGGGCCTACGGCATTGCGCGCAGCGAGAGCCTGTTCATGCGCGATGTGCGCTCAAGCGCGGGCGCTGTCGGCCTGATGCAACTCATGCCGGCCACGGGCAAGCAAGTCGCGAGGGAAATTCGGCTTCCGTATTCGGGGCTCAGCACACTGACGGATCCGGAGAGCAATATTCGCCTCGGTACGTCCTACCTGGGGCAGATGGCGGAACGATTCGGTGGCAACCCGGTTCTTGCAACGGCCGCCTACAACGCGGGGCCGCATCGTGTCGACCGCTGGCTGCCGGAGCAGGGCAGCGAGGACGCTCGCGTCTGGATCGAGAACATTCCATTCAATGAAACCCGCACCTACGTCAAGCGCGTCCTGTCCGCACAGGCAATTTTTCACTGGCGCATGACGGGCCAGGTGCGACGGCTGTCCGACGAGCTGCCGCTCGTCAAACCGAAAGAGGACACTCGCCTAGCGTCCCGCTAGCGCTCTCGCCTTGTCGTAGAAGCACTCGATACGCTGCTCGCATTGCGCGAACAG
>JAOUNK010000388.1 GCA_029881015.1 Gammaproteobacteria bacterium
GACATTGTTTATGTCAGCGTCTCCGTCCCAGAAGAACGCTCCGGCGCGCGCGAATAGCGCAAAACGGTCGCCCAGTGGCAGGCTGCCAATGCCGCCGATCGTGAAGCCATCGGCCTTGAGCGAGACATCGGTAGGCGTACCTGCAATATTGAATGTCTGTTCGAAATCGCCGAAATTATGGTAGCCACCTTCGACAGCCAGGTAATCGCTGAACCGCCAGCCCGCTGTGATCCGGTACGCCGTCGAACCCGCGTCCACGTCAAATCCGTCGAAGTCTTCGCTCAGCTCCGCTGAGCCGACACTTGCGGTAAGAAAGAAACCGCTATCGGCAAAAGTGGTCACAGGTATGAGTACGGCCAGTATTGCCGCGATAAGTATCGATCGAGTTTTCATTAGATATCCTTTACTTGTTGATTTGTTGATTGATTGGACGGCACCGTAACTGGATTGCCAGTAAACTCGCTGAAGCTTTGCTGAAGAAGACTGAAGACTTGCTGAAACCGAACAAACCCTTCTCTGACAACCACTTACGGATTCTCGATATCGACATCGATATTTCGTCGGGGACCGTTTGGCGTGCCGGAGAGGTCGTTGACCTGCCAGACCTCTCGTTTCGACTGCTCCGGACGCTTGCGACGCGGGCACCGGCCATGGTCAGCAAGGATGATTTGATCGCCGAAGTTTGGGGAGACGTGATCGTCAGCGACGAGACCCTGGTGCAACGCGTCAGGTTGCTACGCCAGACTCTCGGCGAAGACAGCCAGAACCCCCGGTATATCGCCGCAGTCCGCGGCCGCGGCTATCGGCTGACCGCGCCGGTAGAGGCAGTGACGATGGGTATGCCGTCCGCACCACGACCGCATTCGCGGCGCTGGCGATTGGGCATGGCGGTCGCCGTTGCTGTTCTGGTCGTACTCGGCCTGTCCATTGGACTTCGAGGCGGACCGCAGGGCCCGACGATCAGCACCCTCGCCGTACTGCCGTTCAACGACATGAGTGAAGACCGCAGCTTCGGTTTTTTCGCCGACGGGATGCAGGAAGAACTTTTGTCGCGCCTCGCTCGGCTGGACGAGATTGCCGTACTATCGCGGACCTCGGCCGAACAATACCGCAACACAACCGAGAGCATTCCGAACATCTCCCGTGCGCTCAACGCCAACGGCATCATCGAAGGCAGTGTCCGAGTTAATGGCGACAAGGTTCGTATCACGGTTCAACTCATCGAAGGCGCCACGGACCGGCACATCTGGGCGGAAACATACGAAGAAGAGCTCACCGTCGAGAATATTTTCGCGATTCAGAATGACGTAGCCAATCGCATCGCCAACGCACTCCGCGTCGAATATCGACGCCAGAAATCGGGGTCGTTGGTCCTGCCGACAGCCAATTTGGACGCATACAATCTATATCTGCTCGGCCGCTATCACACGTTCCGGCAGACACCGGAAAGTCTCGACCTGGCTGTACAATCCCTCGAGCAGGCGATCGACCGCGATGCTGAATTCGCTGAGGCGCATGCCGCACTTGGCTGGGCGTATTCATTTCTGGGAACGGAATACGGTGGGCGCGAGCCTGTAACGGTTTTCCCCCGCGCACGCGTAGCAGCGGTGCGCGCACTCGGGCTCGACGATCAATTGGCTGATGCACATTCCCTGTATGCGGATATCCTGACCTGGTATGACTGGGAGTTTGAGCTCGCAGAAAGCGAGTACCGGCGGACGATGGTGCTCGATTCACTGAACGTGCTGGGTTACGCGCTGTTCCTGTCGACGCAGGGGCGCCATGACGAAGCCATCAAACTGGTAGAACGACGACTCGAGGCCGCACCGGACGACGATTACGTGCAGGTCAATGCCGGATGGCGATACCTTCATGCAGGTCGACCGGATGATGCCATTCGTGTCGCGGCGCGTGCCACGAGTCACCCCGATGCAGCTAGTTTACTCGGCTTTAGTAAGTTGGCGCAGGGCGAACTGGCCGAGGCGATCGCTGTTTTCGAAGAAGACCTCCGCCGGCAGGGACGGGGGCACATGCAACTGGGCAACCTCGCGTATGCCCATTTTCGCGCCGGCAACGAATCAACAGCGCAGTACCTGCTCGACGAACTTGAAACAGAATCCGACGACGCTTATGTGTCACCCGTGTTGCTTGCCGCTGTCCACTTTGCCGCCGGTAACGAGGCGCGTGGCTACGAGCTCCTCAATGCGGCTGTCGATGCTCGAGCACGTGGCGTCATTTTTCTGAATGTCAGCACGGCTTTTGCCGACCGGCGCGGTGATCCTAAATTCACCGCAGTCCTTGAACGCGTAGGACTGCCTGCAGAACGACCGTGAACACTAAGCAGAAGGCCCCATAAAGGGGCCTTCTTGTCTTTGGCGGAGAGGGCGGGATTGATTCGCTCGCTTCGCTTGCTCGCCCTTCGGGCGGCCTTCGGGCGTCTGTCGCACGGCTCCGCCGTGCTCGGTTCGAACCTGGCAGCTTCTCATCCATCACCCCCATCCGGAAAACAAAATGGGCCCCACAAGGGGGCCCATTTCTGTTTTCTGGCGGAGAGGGCGGGATTGACTCGGATCGGCTTGCGCCGATCCTCGCCCCTTCGGGGCGCGCTAACGCGCGTCCGAACCGGCTCCGCCGGTTCGTCGAACCAGACGGTCCTCGTCCCAAACCCTCTGCTGGTAAATAAAAAGGGGCCAACCGGCCCCTTTTTGTTTACTGGCGGAGAGGGCGGGATTCGAACCCGCGGTACGGGGTTACCGTACACTTGCTTTCCAAGCAAGCGCCTTCAGCCGCTCGGCCACCTCTCCTGAACCTGTTTCCAGTGCCGCCATTGTAACCGGGCGACGCCTGTCTGCCGCCTGTCGGCGGCACTTCGATTTGCGACTCAGCTGCTCGACTGGGTCTGGAGCCTCGGTGGGAGGTCCAGGCAGCGCGTTTCGTCGGGGCGCGGATCGCGGGGCGACGCCCTCGGGATCTGCAACTCCTTGGCCGAATCCG
>JAOUNK010000389.1 GCA_029881015.1 Gammaproteobacteria bacterium
GGCAATCCTCCGATTTCGGGTTTCGTAAGTTCAGTGCAAGCGTACGCTGAATCCCTGTTGCCATTGCAGACAATCACGAGGTCGACATGCCGAATCGCGTTTCGGTGACGCAAGTCTATATCGGCAGTTTCGCAAGCCGTAATTGCTCGACGGAGCACAGCCGACATGTCCTTGTACCCGTCGGAATTGAAGTCCCCCGTCGCAATACAGGAATCAACTGCATTCTCGCTCGCGTCTCTACAGCTGCCCTCGAACACCCCGGATCGAATTGAGTAGTCCGGATACTCTGCGCGTATTACCTCGGCCAAGTCATCACCTGACTGTGCGACTGTGCACGACCCGACGAGCAAGGAGCAACTAAAGGTCTGGACGAACCGCCTCAACATGTCGGCTCCATCGAATCTGCGAGTGGTCGTGGAAATCACGTTCCGGATTCTCCGCAAAGGGTTCGACAAGAGATTGATCCTGAACAGGCGATTTCGAATGATCCTCAGTGAGAACGCAATTTGCGTCAAATATGGGGATTCTGTCCCATCTACTGTTCCGTCGAAGCTCAATTGTCGAGCCATCATCAGGTCCGACCGCGTTCTGTGAGCCAGGTCGCGACACCAGCTGACGATCCGGCGGAGAATGTGAACCCTGGTTCCAACCCGTTCTCTTGGAGGCGCATCGTGCAAGATATTTTCTGGGGTGTAGCAATCATCGCCATCGGACTTTTCATGGGTGGCTCGGTCTTTCTCGGCGAATTCACGGTCCTGAATTTCGTTTTCGACGGTCTCGGCGTCTTCTTCATTGGCAAAGGCGCGGTAAGCATGATGGGACAGAGCTCAGAGCAATAGCTGTGCAAGCTGGTTGAGCAGGATCGCTTCCACGGATACAGTGCTTAACCATGCGTACATTCCTCGCCCTGTGTGTCCTCACGTCAGTTGCCGCATGCGGACTCGGCGATACTGCCCCAATTGATAGCCCTGTCGTTACGTCTGACATCGCCCAGGACGAGACGCTGGTGTTCTTTCGGACAGCGGGCTGGCTTGACGAGAGTGCCAGGGAATGGCATTTGCCGGTCCACGGCTGGGTCTATGAGCCACAAGACAGTACGGTCAGGAAGACCTTGTTCGAGAGGATTCTTGAGGAGAAATACGATCTTGTCGTCAACGAAAGCAACGAATCCAACTTCTCGGAGCGCCTGAATCTCCTGATCGCGGACAACGAACGCGGCAAGCAAATCGTCATCCAACTGGCAGGGCGCGTGTTCGAATTGCCGCTCACCAGTGAAAACGGTCGTTTCGAGACGATTCTGCGCGTCCCAGAGGCCGAAATCGCGGGTTTCGTGAAGGCAGGGCGACTCCCCTATTCCGCCCTGACCCGCGAGTCCGAGACCCGCTCTTTCAACGGTGAAATCCGCCTGGTTTCGCCCTCCGGGCTGTCGGTTGTCAGCGATATCGATGACACGGTCAAGATTTCCAACGTCACCGACCACAAACGCCTGCTCGAGAGCACGTTTCTCCTCGATTTCGCCGCTGCGCCTGGCATGGCCGCGCTCTACAAGACCTGGGCCGCCGAGGATGCCAGCTTCCACTTCGTCTCTTCGAGTCCCTGGCAGCTCTACACGCCGCTTGAGGCCTTCCTCGATGAGAACGGCTTCCCCTGGGCCACGTTCAATCTCAAGGCCGTGCGCTTTCGGGATGAGACGCTGTTCGACCTGTTCAAAAAAGGTACAGAGACCAAGCCGCTGATCATCAGGGAGATCCTGGACCGATACCCGGGCCGTTCCTTTGTCCTCGTGGGCGACAGCGGCGAACAGGACCCGGAAGTCTATGCCGCGCTGCTGCGCGACTACCCGGATCAGGTCAAGAAAGTCCTCATCCGGAACGTCACACAAGCCGCGCGTGACGACGCGCGCTTCAAGGCCCTGTTCGCGGACGTCAGCCCCGACCGGTGGGACCTTTTTGAAGACCCCGGCCAAACCCATGCTCGCGACCCTGACTGACGACGTCAAAGGGCTGCTGAACGCCGCCGCTCAGCTTGAGGAGGACGCCCCTGCCCCGGCGGTACTCGACGCCATCGTCGCACGCGGCGAGTTTCGTCCTGCCGAGGACGAGGCGATGGGCTTCTGGTTCGCCCGCTTCCTGACGGCCCGCGAGAACCTGTGGACAACCATCAACGAGGTTCGCGATGTGCTCGATGATCCGACGAGGCCGGATACGTCGGAGCAGAAACTGAAGTACTTCCTGGTCGGTTACGCGGCCATGTGCATCCTGATCCGGATCGATCGCGTCGTGCTGTTCCAGGTTGGCACGCACAGCCTTATTCAACGCAAGCTCAACGAGGCCTTTCCGGAATTCCGAATCCCACGCAAACAATACACGAATATCTTTTCGGGATTCGTGGACCAGGGCAATGTGCTCGCGATACGCGATGCGATGCACTTTGCGCACAGGCACCGGCGCGAGCTGCTCGCATTGCAGGACGATGCTGACGTTGGCTTCATCGTCCGCCAACTCGACACACTGGAAACGTCCCTGAATCCTAGCAAGCGCAGCCATATTCGGCGCGCGTGGGCGTACGTCAGTCACAAGTGGCGACGGCGCGGCGTCGTTAGCGTCGAGAATGTCTTTGCCAAAGTGCTCGAGGGCTGCGGCCGCGTTGCGTCCGAATTCGTCGACCTCGAACACAAGCGTGTCACGCCCGATGTTCTGAGGTCTATGGAGACATTCCTGCGTCCTGGTGATGTCCTTGTGACGCGCCACGCCAAGGCGCTGACGAATCTCTTCTTCCCGGGGACATGGCCGCATGCCGCGCTCTATGTCGGTACACCCTCGCAGCGGCAGGCAGCCGGAATCGTGGCCGACGACGACAAACTGCAGCGCTGGACAAGTGATATTTGCGTGCTCGAGTCGCGCAAGGACGGCGTGCTTCTCAGGCCGCTCTCAGAGACCCTGCTGGTCGATGCGTTTGTCGTGCTGCGCCCCGTGCTCTCGGCCGGG
>JAOUNK010000390.1 GCA_029881015.1 Gammaproteobacteria bacterium
CGACACCGTCGCCTGCACGGACTGCCACAGCCTGCACACTGAACGCGACCCGGTACTCGCCACCGCAACCCAGGCAGACGTCTGCTTTGACTGCCATCAGCAGCAGCGCACGCAGTCTATGAAGCCGTACGCACACGGTGTGCGGCAGGGCAAGATGGACTGCACGAGCTGCCATAGTCCGCACGGCGAATCCGCGGAACGCCTGCTCGCCGGGACGACCGTCAACGGTACCTGTTTCGAATGCCACGCGGAGACACGCGGGCCGTACCTGTGGGAGCACGCGCCGGTCACAGAGGACTGTGGCAATTGCCACGACCCGCACGGCTCGAACTACCCGGGCATGTTGACCATGCGCGCACCGATGCTCTGCCAGAGCTGTCATTCCCAGGATGGCCATCCGAGCCTCCCGCAGGACGAACGCGGGCTCCCGGCCAACACACCATCATCGTTGCTGCTGGGCCAGTCGTGCATGAATTGCCACGACCAGGTACACGGGTCGAATCACCCGTCCGGCTCTAAGCTGATGCGCTAGGAGCACAGAGCGATGCTAAAACAAAGAACAACCGCACTACACACGCTGGCGGCCACGTTGTCGCTGCTCGGACCGGGCGCTGCGCCAGCCCAGGTCGACACCAGTGACTGGCTCTGCGAATCCTGCCCGTTCGATACGGGCTATCGCGCGGCAATCGAGGTGGGTGCCGTCAATGTCAGCGACGATGCCGCCCGTTTCGGCAACTTCAGCGGACTGGACGAAAAAGGCACGTACGCCGATGTCGCCGGTCACGGCCGCTATTCGAGTGATGGCTACCTGCTCGACTGGTACGCCGAAGATCTCGGTCACGACTCGCGAGTCTTCACAGTGGACGGCGGCAAACAGGGTGTCTTTGGATTCAATGTCGGCTACAGGGAACTGCCTTTCCGGCGCTTCGACACGACGAGCACGGTGTTCAACCCGTCAACGAGCGATACGCTGACCCTGCCTGCCGGGTGGGCGCCTGCCGGCGTCACCGGCAACATGACACAACTGACATCGTCATTGCGCCAGCAGCTTGTGGGCATGGACCGGCAGATCGTTGATGCCGGCGCCAACTGGACGCTGGCGAGAGGGTTCAATGTGTTTGCCGATTTCAGTCGCCAGAATCGCGACGGCATCGACATCTCCAGCGCGGGCAGCCTCGGGCAAGCCGCTTTCCTGCCACGGTGGATCGATTTCGAAACCGACCAGGTCGACGCCGGTGTGCAGTACGCAAAAGACAACCTGAGCCTGATGCTGGCCTGGTACAGCTCTACGTTCTCGAACAACCATCCGAACCTGACCTGGGATTCGCCTTTCTCAGCCATTCCCGGCGCGAGCACGTTGCGCTCTGCCCGCGAACCCGACAACGACTTCCAGCAGATTTCACTGTCCGGTAAGTACCGGATGAGTACGTGGGACACTGTCATCGCGTTCTCCGCAGCATCGGGACGCGGCGAACAGAACCAGGCGCTACTGCCGTATACGATTAATCCGAATATCCTGGCGCCGGCATTACCGCGATCCTCGGCGGACGCCGAAGTCGATACCGCAAATTACGCGTTCACACTGACCGCCCGGCCATTGCCGAAAGCCCGAATCAAGTTTGGCTATCGCTACGACGAGCGTGACAACACGACACCGATCGCCAGCTGGAACCGGGTGATTGTCGATATCTTCGATTCCGGCGAACTGGAGCAAAATGTTCCATACAGCTACGACCGTATGACGATGACCGTAAGCGGGGAATACGCGATTCACAGGAAGCTGAAGATCGGCGCAGGGTACGAACGCAAAGAGATCAACCGTGACTTCCAGGAGGTCGCCGAACAGACGACTGACCTTGGCTGGGGACAGGTTCGCTGGCGGCCGACGGCATGGCTGGATATCCGTGCCAAAGGCGGTGCATCGCGACGCGGTAACGACCGCTATGACGATACGGTCGCCGTCAGCCTCGGGCAAAACCCGCTGCTGCGTAAATACAACCTGGCCTATCGCTATCGCGAATTCGGTGAGGTCGTGGTCGCGGTCAGCCCGCTCGAACTGCCGATCTCCTTTGGCGTGTCCGCCCTGTTTGCCGATGACGACTTCAAGGACTCGCTCGTGGGCTTGAACGGCGCCGAAGAATTCCGTGCGACTGCCGATATCAGCTGGGCCGTCTCCGAGAGCGCGTCTGTCTTCCTTGTCTACGGTCAGGACAAGATCGATGCACACCAGACCGGCGCCGAGCAATTCGGATTCTGGGACTGGAGCGCATTCCACGAAGATGACTTTGACCACCTGGGTGTCGGCGTGACCTGGCGCCCGAGTGACAGCAAGTTCGACTTCGCGCTCGACTACAACCGCGGCACCGGCGAATCGCAGATTGCACTCGATAGCCTGAGTGGCGGACCGAGCACGCTGCCGGCGCTCGAGTCCACACTTGACTCCGCCAGCGTCGAAGCCAGTTATGCGTTCTCCGATCGCTGGCACGGTACGTTCAACCTGCGGTATGAGCGTTTCGATCTGCAGGACTTTGCGCTGGTGTCACCGACAACATTGCCAACCGTACTGACGCTCGGCGCGCAGCCCTACGACTACGACGTTTACGCGATCGGTATCGGGGTTCGTTACCGGTTTGGTGACGGCGAAGTAACGCTGGCCGAATAACTCCCCCCTGATCGGCCGTTTCCAGGTGCCCGGTGTTCAACACCGGGCATTTTTTCAAGGAAGCGACGAAACGTTTCTTTTGCCGACGGATCGATGACGTTGATCGCGGGCAGTCCGGACAACTTGTAGACGAGTTCGACCGCTGCCGAGGTTTGCGCTGCCGGTCCCGTCACGAGGTCCGGCCGCAGCCCGAATGCCTGTTCCACACCGACCACGGCGTAGGGATCCGATGCGCACAGGATCGTGCAGACAATGTTGTCGCCGAGCTCGTCAATGAGTGCCGCGACGTTGTAAGGCTCGAGGGGCGATGCGCCCGCTTCG
>JAOUNK010000071.1 GCA_029881015.1 Gammaproteobacteria bacterium
ACCAGGTTCGCATCGAAGCGGCGCATGCCGACGCCCTGATCGGTTGCGATCTCGTCGTCAGCTCGTCACCGAAGGCATCGCTTACCTACCGGCTCGGACATACGCGCGCACTCGTGAATACCGCGGAGATGCACACGGGTGACGTCATACACCACCGCGATGCCGAGCTGCGCGTCGATGCACGCCTCGCCGCCATCGGCAACGCGATCGGTGCAGACAGGCTCTCTTCGATCGATGCCAACCGCCTGGCTGCACGGCTCATGGGCGATACGATCTATGCGAACGTCATCATGGTTGGCTGCGCCTGGCAACAGGGCCTCGTGCCCGTGTCGCTGGAAGCACTGCTGCGCGCCATCGAACTCAACGGCATCAAGATTGAGGCCAACAAGCAGGCGTTTGACTGGGGCCGGGTTGCTGCGCACGATCCCGCCCGAATCGACCGGTTGCTCGGCCGCGAGCGCGACGCCCGCGACGACACGCTCGACGAAATGATCGAAGCGCGCCGGGCGTTCCTTGTCGGCTACCAGGACGAGGCGCTGGCGGAACGCTACACGGCGTTGCTCGCTCGCGTCCGCGTGGCCGATGCAGCAACCGGCGACGACGACGCGCTGAGTCGCGCCGTCGCACAGGCCTGGTTCCGGCTCCTGAGCTACAAGGACGAGTACGAGGTCGCGCGACTGCAGTCGAGCCCCGAATTCCTCGAGACGATTCGGCAGGATTTCGGCAATGCCGCAAAGCTCCGATTTCACCTGGCTCCGCCGCTGCTCGGCGGCAGGAAGGACGCCCGTGGAAGACCGTCGAAACGCGAATTCGGCGCCTGGATCCTGCCCGTGTTCAGGGTGCTTGCGCGCCTCAAGCGCCTGCGCGGCACGGCGCTGGACGTCTTCGGCTACACGGCCGAGCGGCGCATGGAACGCGCACTGATCGTAGAGTTTGAGAACATGCTCAACGCCGCGCTGCCGACACTCGATGCCGACAACCGCGGCGAATTACTCGCCAGGGTTCGTGCCTATCTCGACGTGAGGGGCTTCGGACCGGTCAAGGAACAGGCGCTGCAGGAGATGCGCGCAACAGGTTGACGTGCGAGTATCGCGCGATGAACCGGATCCGGTATGAACACACGTCTCGCCCGAAGGAGGGTGAGACCATGGCAATGGCCGACGGCATCACCTGGCTCCGCATGCCACTGCCCATGTCCCTCAACCACATCAACCTCTGGTTGTTGCGCGACAGCGGGGGCTGGGTCATCGTCGACACGGGCGTCGATATTCCCGCGAGTCGGGACGTCTGGCGCAGCACCTTCGCGACGGCCATGCGAAACGAACCGGCAACGCACGTGATCGCGACACACCTGCACCCGGACCATGCAGGCTGCGCAGGCTGGCTCGTGCGCGAGTTCGATGTCGACCTGTGGATGACCCGCGAAGAGTACATGCTGTGCCGCGTACTCGCCGGCGACACGCGCGACAACGTGCCCGAAGAAGCGATCCGCTTCTACCGGGAAGCCGGGTTCAATGACGCGCAACTTGCACTGTACAGAAAGAACTTCGGCCTGTTCGGCAAGGTGGTGGGCGAACTGCCCAAGTCATACAGGCGTATGCGGGATGGCGAGCGCCTGACGTTTGCCGGGCAGGTATGGGAGGTCGTCGTCGGTCGCGGGCATTCCCCGGAGCACGCCTGCCTGTACGACCGGGACCGCAACATCCTGATCTCGGGAGACCAGATCCTGCCGACGATCTCGCCGAACGTCAGTGTCTGGCCGACGGAACCGCTGGCAGACCCGCTGCGGGAGTGGTTCGAGTCAATCGACAAGCTCGAGAAAGCGCTGCCCGAAGACGTGCTGGTTCTGCCCGCTCACGGCAAGCCGTTTCGCGGCGCACATGTGCGGCTCGAGCAACTGCGCAAGGAACACACGGACAACCTCGACAAGCTGCTCGAGCGTCTGCGCGAACCGCTGCGTGCCGTCGACGTTTTCGACGCACTATTCAACTCGAGCATCAACGACGGCAACCGCGTGATGGCCACTGGCGAAGCCTTGTCGCACCTGACCTACCTGCGCAATACAGGCGACCTGCTTGCGGAGAAAGACCCGCAGGGCGTCACCTGGTTCCGACGTACCTGACGATCCGGGTCAGCCGTGAAAACCCATCGCTGTCCCGATGTGCATCGACGCGACCAGGAATACGGCCGCCAGGGCAAACAACTTCAATAGCAGCGGCGCCGAGAAACGGAACCATGCGGCATAGGGTACTTTGCCGAGGGCCAGCGCTCCCATGACCAGGGCGCTGGTCGGCACGATCATATTCGTGAAGCCGTCGCCGAACTGGTACGCCAGCACGGCGGTCTGCTGCGGCACATCCGTCAGCGTCGCCAGCGGCGACATGATCGGCATGGTGACAAACGCCTGGCCGCTGCCCGATGGAATGAAGAAGTTACAGACGGTCTGCACAACCAGCATGCCGAGCGCCGACGCCTCCGCAGGCAGTCCCTCCAGCAGTCCCGCGATGGAAAACACTACCGTGTCGATGATTTGCCCGTTCGACATGACGACTTCGATGGTGCGTGCGAAGCCGACGAGAAGTGCCGCGGGCGTCATCGCCGCCGCACCTTCAAGAAAGGCACGGCTCGTGTCTCCTGCGGACATGCCGGCTATGACGGCCGCGATCAGACCGATGCCGAGGAAGATCGCGTTGAGTTCCGTGATGTACCAGTGGTGTGCCGATACGCCGTACACAAACGCGACAAGTCCGAGCACGAACACCGCGAGTATTGCGATCCTGCGACCCGTGAACGCCAGGTCGCCCGGGGCGTCGAAACCGCTGGAGTAGTCGACATCGGCCACGAGGCTCGCCGACGGATCCGCCTGAACGCGCATTGCGTAGCGGTAGATGTGGTGAAACGCCACTGCGAGGAACGCGACCATCATGACAGCGCGTACCGCCCAACCCGATGTCAGCGGCACGCTCGCGATATCTTGTGCGATGAGCACACCAAAAGGGTTGATGCCGGCACAGGCCCAGCCAATGCCATAGGGTATCCACACCATGCCCATAGCCACGATGGCATCCATCCGCATAGCCAGGCACATCGTGACGATGATCGGCACCAACGGCACATACTCTTCGCCCATACCAATGGTGAACGAGCCAACGCTGAACAGGATCAGGCAACCACCGATCAGCAGCCAGGGACTCTTGCCCAGCTTGTCCACGGCGCCATGCAGCGCCGCGTCGATCGCCCCGGTCTTGCGCAACACCGCGATGACGCCACCGACGAGGAAAATCAGGAAGATGATTCCCTGCGCCGACTCCAGGCCATCGGACAGCGCCATCAGGAAATGCCAGGGCGGCAAGGTCACGCTGTCCTCGCCGGCGAGCCTGGCGAACGTGCCGTCCACGACCACCATGCGATCCGGGTTGCTCTCCGCCGGCACACGCTCGAACTGGCCATGCGGGACGACATAGGAAAGCAGCTGCGCGAAGACGATGAATGAAAAGATCAGGACCAGGGAATCAATCGACCAGTTTCGTTTTGTCATTGTTTTTTCGACCGCGGCGATGACTGAGGCTGCTCAGCCTATCGAAGCCGAATCAAAGGCGCAAAAAAAAACCGGCGGCACTTGCGCGCCGCCGGTTTCGGAAACGAAACGATATGGACTCTAGGTCTGGTCGTCCGTCGTTGCGCCCGGTGCGCATTCGGCAACGCTCTTGATGCCGTTATCGCAGCCCGACTCAGACGCGTAGGTCTGGCTCGTGCCAATACACTGGCCATTGGAAGCACACAGGCTAAAGCTGAACTTGCCCGACGCCGTCGTCTTCTTGTTAAAGCGATCAGGGTTCTGCGAGTTCTTCTTGACCGATTCGATGCCGTTCATGCAGCTGGCTTTGGCGCTGTAGCCTTCGCTGCCCAGAATGTTCTGGCCGTTACCTGCTTTCAGCCGAAAACGGAACTCGCCCGCTTTGTCTTTATAAACTTCAAACTTACCTGCCATTTCTATCTCCTGTCTTTCAATCTAATTCTTGAGCAAGTGCTTCACATTACTTGACGATGAACGTTACTTTCATGGTCACGCGATACGCCGTCACTTCCCCGTTCTTTACCACAACCTTTTGTTCCTTGACCCAGGCGCCTTCGATATTGTCCACAGTTTCGCTCATTTTGCTAATGCCGTGACGCATGGCGTCCTCGAAGCTCTTCGAGGATGACGCTGTAATCTCGGAAGTCTTTGCAACACTCATACTTTTTCTCCTTTGGTTTGTCGATTCGTTCTCTGCATTATTCATTCTCCCAGCCTTCGCCCAAAATATCAGCCGCGAGTTCCTCCAGCCGGCCAATTGCCCGATATAATCGCATTTTCGTCGCACTCAGGCTCAATTCTGTCGTCTCGGCGATCTCCTGCAGGCTCAGGTCGGCTACAAAGCGCAATGTGAGGATTTCCCGATCGGCGGGGGAAAGTTCTTTCAGAATCTCGATCAGGCGATCTTCCCGGTACTCAATCGTCGACTGTTCCTGCGGTTCGCGCGCGAGCGCGTCTCTATACTGCCTGGAAATTGCCCTCTTCTTCAGCCAGTCCTTGCAGGCATTGTGCGTGACCCGAACCATCCAGGTCTTGAACGACGACCTCCCCTCGAAGCTGTGCAGCCCCGAGAAGATCTTGAGCATGATGTCCTGCGTCAGGTCCTCCGCATCGTGCCTGTTGCCAACCAGCCGCAGGCAGACACTGAACATCAGGCGATCATGCCGGCGCATCAGTTCCTCGTACGCACGCGTACGATACGGCAACTCGCGGCGCGCACGCGCGACAAGCTGCTCATCCGACAGAGCTCTGTACTCTTTCGGCAACGGCGTTCTGCGCCGGTCGCTCACGTCAGAGGCGGTCGGTCGTATGAACCTGGCTGTCAACCAACACACTGTTCGGCAACGTGTACGTCGTACCGTCGTCGAGTTCCAGTAGTGTGCTCGTCGTACTGACCTCTATAACCCGGCCGGATATGTCTCCGACCGTTATTTTGTCCCCCGGCGGGAACAGGTCGCGCGCATACAAGCCTGCGATGATGTTGCCGGCTGTTGTCCGCGTGCCCATTCCCAGCGACAGCGCAACCGCCGCGCCAACCGCAAACAGGATAATGGACACCACCTGGTTGAGCAGGTCCGTCTCAATCTCCAGCTGGCCGATTGCAAGCGAAACCACCACGATCACGATGAGCATGTAGATGAGTGTGCCCAGCGGCTTCCCGTAGTCGAGCTGCATGCTCGCCGACGCCGTCTCGACCGCGGTACGCACAAGATGTGCCGCGAACAGGCCGATGATGATCACGAGCATCGCGCCGATGAGTTTCGGCAGGTACTGCACGAAACCGTTGATCGTGTCGGACACGCGCGGCAGCCCCAGGCTGTCCGCCGCCGCAATCAGGAACAGCAGGAAAATCAGCCAGTAGACGATCTTGCCGATGATCGCCGACGCCGAAGCTTCGAACCCGGTACCCTGCAGCGCGGAGGCCACCCCGGATCGATCTGTGAGCTTGTCGAGGCCGAGTTTGCCGAGCAGCTTGGCGATCGCGACGCCGACCCCCTTCGCAACAAGGTAGCCGACGATCAGCAGGAAAATCGCCCCTGCGATATTCGGCAAAAACTCGGCGACCTTGGTCCATAAACCGACCATGGGCTGCCATAAGGTCTCCTGGACGTCGTCCATCATGTCTTTCCCCTCTTTCTTGCGGATTGTTGATAAATGGTCTGCGCCTGCCTCTCGCTGAAGAAGGCGAAGACCGGCGCCAACAGGCGCGCGAGCACGGCCCAGATCCCGACAAGGGCAAACGCAATTGAGTCGCGCTGGCCGACCTGGCGTCGGGCGCGACCGACTGCCGAGAGTGCCCGGGATGGTTTGTCCGTCTCGTCCATGCCGGTCTGCATGAGCCGACGGATCTCCTGTTCTTTGCGCATATTTGCGATCCTGATGTTAGAATTGCGGCGAGCCGTCAGTAGAAGTAATCACAATAGATGTTCGATATAGACGGTGGAATCAGCTTTGAAGTCACAAGGGATTCGATTGAGTCCGATTGTGACGGTTATAAACGAGGGAGCAACACTATGAGGACCATTATCTGCGTCGCCGCAGCGACTGTCATTGCGCTTGCAGGTGCCCAGAACGCATACGCCGAGGCCGAGGAAGGCCAGGCGTATTTCTCCGTTATGGGCAGCTATGTTGACGATGACTCGGCACGTGGGCTCGAAGACGCGATCAACGCCGGCCAGTTAAGCCTGGGCTATGTGCTCAGCGACAGGATCAACATTGAAGCCCTGTTGTCGGCGTCCGATGCAAAGGCCACCTTGCCGGGTGCCCTGGGCCAGGAGCACTTGGGTCTCGGTGTCGACGTACAACGCGTATTCCGCAGGGCGGAACGCTTCAGCCCCTACCTGCACGCAGGTGTCGGCTACTTCAAAGTCAATGAGTCCGGTGCTACGGGCCTCGAACGCGACGGCGGGATGTTCTCGGCCGGCGCCGGCTTCACGCTCGACATGTTCGACTCCAATGTCGCATTGCGCGGTGAGTGGCGGCATCGCATGGACACCGCCCTGAACAGCAATATGAACGACAACCTGTTCAGCCTCGGCTTGCACATCCCGTTTGGCCCGGCCACGCCGAAATGGGTTGATACCGACGGAGACGGTGTTGCCGACGGCTCCGACAACTGCCCGAACACGCCGGCCGGAGCCCGCGTTGATGCGTGGGGCTGCGAGCTCGACAGCGATGGCGACGGCGTCAAGGACTCCAAAGACGAGTGCCCCGGAACCCCGCCCGGTGTTGCCGTTGGTGCGAACGGTTGCCCGAACGACAGTGACGGCGACGGCGTGACCGACGACAAGGACAAGTGTCCGGGAACGCCGGCTGGCCAGCCAGTCGATGCGAACGGTTGTGAACTGGACGACGATGGCGACGGTGTTGTCAATCGTCTCGATGAGTGCCCTGGAACGCGCGCCGGTGCGCAGGTGGACATCAAGGGTTGCGAAATCAAGGAAGAGATTGCGCTGGAAGGCGTGAATTTCGAGACGAACTCTGATCGCCTCCTGCCGGGCGCGACGCGCATTCTGGATGATGCGGCCGCAACGCTGGTCAAGAACCCGACCATCAAGGTCGAGGTTGCCGGCCATACGGACAGCGACGGCGCGGCGGACTACAACGAAAGCCTGTCCGCTCGACGTGCTAAGACCGTGCATGACTATCTCGCCTCGCACGGTGTCGATGTCAGTCGCATGACGGTCCGCGGCTACGGCGAATCGGAGCCGATTGCGGACAACTCGACGGCCGCAGGTAAGGCGCAGAACCGGCGCGTCGTGCTGCGTATTACGGAGCGGTAAGCGACTCAGCGGCGGGCCGGGTTTCGGCCTGCGCGAAAAACAGGCGCGTACGGTGCAAGCCGTACGCGCTTTTTTCCGGGGCTGTCAGGAAGCGGCAGCTAGGACCGGGCATTCTCGATGTCAACGACGGTCGGACCGCGTTTGAGGCTCTGTGTGTCCTCATAGCCACCACACCATTCGCGCAACTGGCTCGCGGGCATCGGCCTGGCGACAAAATAGCCCTGCACGAGGTCACAGCCCAACCGCCTGACGGCCGCATACTGTTGAGCCGATTCGACCCCTTCGGCAACGACTTCCAGGCCCATGGCCTTGCCGAGCGCGATAATCGCCTCGACCACCTTGGTAGTGGCATCCGGATCGGAGAGCTGTGCGATGAATGTGCGGTCGATCTTGAGCGTCTGTACCGGCAACTGGGCGAGATAACTCAGCGACGAATAGCCGGTGCCGAAGTCGTCAATGTGAATGCCCACACCGTAGGACGCGAGGTCGTTCAACATCGGCTGGGCAATGGTCAGGTCTTCGAGGACCACGGTTTCCGTGAGTTCGAGATTGATCAGCCGCCTGTCGATGTCGGTGCTGCCCAGTATGCCCTTGATCAGGCTCACCAGGTTGCTGTTACGTAGCTGGTGGGCCGAGAGGTTGACACTGACCGGGATTTCCCAGCCGCCCTGGCTGCGCCACATTGCCACGTCGCGGCAAACCGTGCGCATGATGGACTCGAAGAGCACGTCGGAAATACCCATTTCCTCGCTGAGCGGAATGAAATCGGCGGGCGCAACAACGGAGCCGTCCGGCCGGATCCACCGCGCCAGCGCCTCGACGCCGGCCAGGTCACCCGTCGCCGTGGACTGCTGTGGCTGGTAGTGAGCGACAATCTGCCCGGTGTCGATAGCGCCACGCAGCTCGGCTTCCAGGTCGAACTTGTGCCTTGCCCGGTAGCGCATTTCACTGTGGTAGTAGGTGATTGCATGGTCGATACTGCGAATGGAACGATGCAGCGCGGCCTCGGCGCAACGGAAGACAGACTTCGCGTCCCGCCCGTGAACCGGATGCCAGGACACGCCGACCGCCGCCTTCAGGAACAGGTCGCGGCCGTTAATCAGGAAGGGCTCTTCGACGGCCTGCTTGACCATTTCCGCAAGGTCTCGAATTTCGATATCCGACGCGACACCGGGTACCACGACCGCGAACTCGTCGGCCCCGGCGCGGCCGACGATGGCCCTCTCGCCGCCGCTGTCTTCAGCAAAAGTACGGCTCAAGCGATTGGCTACGGAACGCAACAGCTCCGTGCCGGCGTCGTAGCCCATCGTTTCGTTGATGAAGCTGAAGCGATCGATATCGAGCAACACGACAACCGTGTCACCCTCTTCTTCTTCGCCCGTATTGATCAGGTTCTTGAGTTCTTCAATGAGCAATAGCTGGTTCGGGAGTCGTGTGACGACATCGAAGTAGGCGATCTTCTGCAGCGCCGCCGTGCGTTCTTCCACGCGGCGCTCGAGGTCCTCGTTGGCGAGGCGCAGCGCCCGGTCGGCATGCCACTTGCCACACAAGGCCGCCGCGAGCTGCCTGCACTCTACCCCGTGGAACGGCTTGCGAAAGAAGAAGACCTTGTCGGCCGGTGGGATTTTCTTGCCCAGGTGTTCGGGATGCGCGTCCGGCGATCCCGAGACAATTACGATGTTCACATGCGGATCGAGCGCCCGGATCTGCTGGGCTGTTTCCAGGCCGCCTATGCCGGGCGGCAGGTCCAGCTCGAGGAACACTGCTGCAAACGGCTGGTTACGTTCGAGCGCATGACGCACTGCGTCGATCGCCGTATCGCCCTGGTTGCGCGAGTGGACTTCGAATCGCGGGTTGTGCTCGACATCGGATTCTTCGCCGAGCAGCACCTTCTCCAGGTCGGTGAGCGTGTCGGTCGCGTTCGCGGGCTCGAAGTCCTCGCCCAGGCAGGCGACGTACTTCTCCACTTGGCCGGCGTCGGTGTCGACGACCAGTACACGATTCGACGATGTGTGCGGGGCTTCGTTCATCGGGCAAACGATTTGACAATAAGAACCGTAGTTTACGGAGCCTGCGGGCCAGGAACCGTGATGCAGCGCACCTTACGGGGTATTCCGGTTCACGGACCGAAATGCGATATGACCTGCCGCGAGGTCGCATTTCCCGGTTTCCGCGTGGTTCGACAATCGGCCAGGACCGGCGTGTTGTGATACCTTACGCGGCGTAAAATCAGCCCTTTAAGAGCAATACAATGCCCCTTTTCAAACGCACGCTCAGCGAATTCATCTTCCGTCGCTTCATGCTCAAGCACTACGCTTCGAACCTGCTCGTTGACATGAACCTCGAAGCCAAACAGCAGACGCTGGAATACATCAAGGCCAACATGGTCGACGCGCCCTTCTTCGAGAAACACCCCGCCCTGGTCGAATACACGCTGGGCCAGGTTCGCCGGGAGGGCCTGCACCTGGAATTCGGTGTCGGTCGTGGCAAATCCATGCGCTGGATCGCGCCCCGGGTCGACGGCACCGTGTATGGCTTCGACTCCTTTGACGGTATCCAGGAATACTGGAACGGCAACCCCGTCGGGGCTTTTGCGCAGAAGAAGTTGCCCAAGGTACCGGCTAACGTGGAGTTCAAGATCGGGTACTTCGATGCGACCCTGCCAGGCTTTCTGGAGGAACACGCCGACCCGATCGCCTTCCTGCACGTCGATTGCGACCTGTATTCGTCCACCGTAACCATCTTCGAGGCACTCGGCAGTCGCTTGCAGCCCGGTGCCATCGTGTTGTTTGACGAATACTATAATTTCCACCGCTGGCAGGAGCACGAGTTCAAGGCGTTCCAGGAATTCGTGGAACAGAGCGGCCTCAAGTACGAATACATCTGCTTTTCCGTGACCGGGCAACAGGTGGCCGTGCGTATTCTCGAAAACCCGCTGTACAAGGGCTAGGGCGGCCGATGCCCATTCGGTCCCTGTGCATTACGGAAAGCGCCGATCGACCTTCGATCGCGACCTTCATCGGTATGCACAATGCCGGCATCGAGGTCACGGTGGTGTGCCCTGACGATCATCCGAACCACAAAATACTGGCCGACGCCGGTGTGCCGACCGTCGATATTCGCCTGCCAACCAATTTCAACAAGGTCGGCATCGCCGCTTTGCGCGAGGAACTCGTGCGTGGCCGCTATCACATCATGCACACATACAATAACAAGGCCGTCAGCAACGGGCTGCGCGCGTGTAAGGGCCTCCCGGTCAAGGTCGTCTGCTACCGCGGCATCGTCGGTGCCGTGAGCTTCCTCGACCCGATGTCATGGATGCGCTACCTCAACCCGCGCATCGATCGCATTATCTGCGTGGCAGACGCGATTCGTCGCCACTTCCTCGAAATGCAGCCGGCTTTTTTGCGCATGCCGCCCGAACGGCCCGTTACGATTCACAAGGGCCACAAGCTCGAGTGGTATACCGCGACACCGGCGGACCTTACCGAGTACGGCATCCCGGCAGGCGCATTCGTCGTCGGCTGCACCGCGAACTATCGCCCGCGCAAAGGCATCGACTACCTGGTTGCAGCGATTGAGCGGCTGCCCCGGGAACTGCCCGTCCATCTCATGCTCGTCGGCCACATGGATGCGGCCAGGTTGACGCGACGTATCGAACGAAGCCCCGTAAAGGCACGCATACATCGCGTAGGCTTCGTCACCAACGCGCCCGAACTCAGCGCGGCCTGCGACGTATTTTGCATGCCGTCCACGAAACGCGAAGGACTGGCACGGGCAATCATCGAGGCGATGGTCTACGAAGTAGCCCCGGTGGTCACGGACAGCGGCGGCAGTCCCGAGCTCGTTGAAGATGGCGTTTCCGGGTTCGTCGTGCCACCCAGGGACGCCCAGGGACTGGCCGATGCGATCGAAAAACTCTATCGCGACAACGAGTTGCGGGAACGAATG
>JAOUNK010000391.1 GCA_029881015.1 Gammaproteobacteria bacterium
CCTTGCGAAACTCGGTCGGGATCGGGTCTCTCGATTCGATCGTGAGGTACGAGATACAGCGCCGCGCGTCGAGCGAGTAGGGCGCAACAATTGCAGCCGTCGGGCAGATATCGATGCATGCCGTGCAGGTTCCACAGTGTGATTCTTCGGGGCTATCGACCGGTAGTGGGAGATCGGTATACAGCTCGCCCAGAAAGAACCACGAACCCTCGTTTCGATTGATGAGGTTCGTATGCTTGCCGACCCAACCCAGGCCGGCCTTTTCGGCGAGTGCTTTTTCCAGCACCGGTGCGCTGTCGACGAACACCCGGTAACCGAACTTGCCGATGCGCTCCTCGATGCGGCGTGCAAGCGTCTGCAGCCGGCTACGCATGACCTTGTGATAGTCCCGGCCCAGGGCGTAGCGGGAGACGTAGGCGCGCGAATCATGATCGAGGAGCGCTTGCATGGCCTCCTGGTCCTCGGGGAGGTAATCCATGCGCACGGAAATCACTCGAATCGTGCCCGGAACCAACTCGTCCGGACGGCTGCGCCTGCTGCCATGCCGCTCCATGTAGTGCATGGAGCCGTGAAAGCGTTCCGCGAGCCAGTCGTTCAGGCGCGATTCGGCGAGTGAGAGATCGATGTCGCTGACACCGGTCTGCTGAAAGCCCAGCTCACGGCTCCAGCGGGCGATGGCCGACTTGAGCGACGTCATTGCGGTATTGCCGTATTGGTCTGCTGATTGGGTCAATGTACGTTCGCGAGGTAGATTCCGAGGCTGGATCAGTATAATCGTGCCGATGCAGAAGTTGCCCGCTAACATCTATTCCGTGGCCGCCGTGCGCGAGATCGACCGGACGACGATCGAGGACCACGGGGTTCCGGGCTATACGCTCATGACCCGTGCCGCCGCGGCCGCCGTGCGCGAAGCGCGGGCGCAGTTTCCCAACGCGCAGCGCTGGCAGGTGGTCTGTGGTGCCGGGAACAACGGTGGCGACGGCTACGTCATGGCGCGCCTCGCCGCGTACGAGGGCATCCTGGTGTCGGTGCTCACGCTGGTGGATCCGGAAAAACTCACTGGGGATGCCGCAACAGCCTGGGGGGACTTCGCGGCCGAAGGCGGTGTGGTCATGCCCTGGTCCGGCGACCTCGACGCAGAGGCCGACCTGATCGTCGACGGCATACTGGGCAGCGGACTGGAACGCGACGTGGGCGGAACCTTCGCCGAGGCGGTTGTGGCGATCAATGCGCATCCGGCGCCGGTCCTGGCGCTCGATATCCCGACCGGGATTCATGGCGATACGGGCAAGGTGCTGGGCACCGCCGCGCGTGCGGACATGACTGTGACGTTTGTGGGCTTAAAGCCCGGGTTGTTTCTCGGCGATGCAGCCGATTATTGTGGTGCGATTCGTTTCGCCGACCTCGACATACCGGCGCACTATCGTGACGGTGTCGAGCCGGCCTACCGTCGCGTCGACGACGCGCAGCTTGAATCTGCCCTGAAACCCAGGCCCCGCGGGGCCCACAAGGGCGACTTCGGGCACGTGCTGGTCATCGGCGGGGGAGAAGGCATGCCCGGCGCCGTGCGGCTTGCCGGCGAGGCGGCGCTAAGGACGGGCGCCGGGCGGGTGAGCATTGCGACCCATCCGTCACACGCGGCGCTGCTTGTGGCAACCCGGCCCGAACTCATGTCCCACGCCGTCGCCAGCGCGAATGATTTGGATCCCTTGCTGGAGAAAGCCGACGTCATCGCGTTCGGTCCTGGCCTCGGCCAGACGGAGTGGTCGCGCACGATGTATGAGTGGGCGGCGCAGCCCTCGCTGCCTGCAGTCTGGGACGCCGACGGGCTGAATCTCCTCGCGCAACAACCAGGCCGGGCCGAAAACAGGATTATTACGCCGCACCCTGGCGAGGCCGCCGTGTTGCTGGGCACGACCACGGCTGACGTCCAGTCGGATCGGGCGGCCTCATTGGCGATGCTCGCCGATCGCTACGGTGGTACCGCCGTGTTGAAAGGTGCGGGCTCGCTGGTGTCGACGGATTCTGTGCCGTTCCTCTGCACGGCCGGCAACCCGGGCATGGCCGCACCAGGCATGGGCGATGTGCTGACCGGTATTATTGCCGGGCTCCTCGCCCAGGGGCTGTCGCTGCAGGATGCCGCGACGATCGGCGTCGAAGTCCATGCGCGCGCCGGAGACCGTGCGGTACTGGCCGGCGAGCGCGGGATGCTGGCCTCCGACCTCATGGCCGAGCTGCGGGGCCTGCTGAATCCATGACGCGGTTTCTTCCTGACGAGGCGGCCACGACCGCGTTTGGCCGGCAGTTGCTCGATGCTATCCCGGGCGACCTCGCGGGCTGGACCTTGCTTCTGACCGGGGAACTGGGGGCAGGCAAGTCGACCCTCGCACGGGCGTTTATCAAGGCTGCCGGCCACACGGGCGCGGTGCCGAGCCCTACCTACACGCTTGTGGAGCCCTACAGCCTGCCGCGTGGAAACATCTATCATGTTGATTTGTATCGTGTTTCCAGCGAGGACGAACTTCGCTACCTCGGCTGGAACGAACTCGACGATGGCTGCCGCATCGTCGAATGGCCGGATCGGGCACCTGGACTCGTGGCCCAGGCGGATCTCGCCATCCACCTGGCCTACGAGGGCGAGGGCCGCCGCGTCGAACTGACTCCGCTCAGCGAACGCGCCGGGAAGCTAGCCGCTGCCCTCGATGCGGTAGGCGGTAGCTGCAACCTATAAGTGAGTAGATTAAGAAGGGGTGGTATCCCTATAATATTTCGATGAAAACCTTTGGATTTTGCGCAGAGGTTTGTATACTCACCCGACATAATCCACGAATTCCGGCTACGCGATTCGCCATGATGCCCCGACTGAGATTCACAATCTTTGCGCTGCTCCTACTGCTGTCATCCGCGGCATTCGCGGGTTCGACGGTCGAGAACGTCCGTATATGGTCCGAAAGTAACAAGACACGGGTCGTACTGGAC
>JAOUNK010000072.1 GCA_029881015.1 Gammaproteobacteria bacterium
ACAACTGGACCGGGCCGGGAGATTGGCGGCCGGCAACAGCGCGGACGCCGCGATCCGCGACAAGGCAAATCTCGTGCTAGGCACAATCCTGCACGAAGAGGGGCAGTACAACCGCGCTATTGTGTACCTTGATCGAGTCCGTCTGGACGGCCCGTTCTCCAATCGAGCGCTGCTGAGCGCGGGCTGGGCGTACATGTCGGCCGGCAAACCGGACAGAGCCATAGTCTCGTGGAGCGCGCTGTCCGCAAGAGATGCGACGGATCGCGCTACCCAGGAAGCGATGCTGGCGCTCCCTTATGCCTACGGGGAACTCGGCATTCACAGCCAGGCGGTGCTGCATTACGGCCGGGCGCTCGATGCCTACGGCGAACAGACCAACAAGCTCAGCAAGTCTATCGACAGCATTCGCGCCGGCAATTTCCTGGCGGCCCTGGCACGCGATGAGACCCGTGACGATGAGGACTGGGTACTCCGGCTCCGCGCCCTGCCCGATACGCCGGAAACCTACTACCTCATGGAGCTTCTGGCATCCAACGATTTCCAGACGGGCCTGCGGGACTACCTGGACCTCACCGATCTGCGACGCCGTTTGTCCGCCTGGCAAATGAGTATTCAGTCGTACGATGGGCTCGTCGCAAGCCGTGAGCGTCACTACGAATTGCTGCTGCCGGAAATTGACGAGAAATCCCGCGAGCTCGAGTCGCACCTGAGGCTGCAAATGGAGCGGCGCCAGTTGTTTGCGCAACAACGTGACAAGATGTCCGCATCGCCCGCGGCGGGGCCGGAACAACGGCCGCTTCTGGATGAAATAGACAGAAATCTGGCGTCTTTGGACAGCGCATTGGCTTTGGCACAGGATCAGTACGCTCGATACGAACGAGCCTACAAGGCCGCGACGAGCAGCTACATGGGCTACGGCAAGCCGTTGAGCGAGTTGCCAAAGAAAATTAACGATGCCATTGACGACGTCGAAGATCTCATAGCGCGCCAGGGGCGTGTGCTTGAAGCGCTCGCGGCCAATGAACTCGAAGCGCGGCGTCGCAGGCTCGAGGTATATGCCGAGAAGGCGCGCTTCGGCCTCGCTAACAGCCACGACCGCGCAAACAAGGTGGCGCGATAGTGAGGCTCTGCGACGTACGTCTCATCACACTCGTCGCCGCAGGTCTGACCGCTTGCGCGACACCACCGCAGGAAAACAGAATTTCAGAGCTGAGCAATGTTGATGCCAACCTGAACGAGGTGCCGGCAGCCGACCACGCAGAGGGCGCAGAGCAAAGCTATCGTCGCTACCTGGAAGAGGCGCCGGAAGGCGAGAACGCGCCGGAAGCCATGCGGCGCCTGGCAGACCTGCAACTGGAAAAAGTTTACGGAGTTGTCGGCGCAGCGCCTGGCTCGATGATGCCGGCACCCGCGAGAGCTGCACCTGTCGCGCCGGATTTACGGCAGAGCTCCAACACCGAACCACAACGTCCTGCCGAATCCGACTCGGATTTCGAAAGCCGTACGATCTTGCAACAGGAGCCTTTGTCTCCGTACGGCGACGTGACCTTTTCTCTGGAAGGCGAACCGATACCCGGCGGCCCGCTTGAGGCGATCGAGACCTACAAGAAGCTGCTTTCGAGTTATGGAAACTACGGCCGCAAGGACAAAGTCCTGTACCAAATGTCACGCGCCTATGACGAAATCGGGCAGCAGGACGAGGCAATACTGGTCATGGAGCGTCTCGTAGCAGAGTACCCGTACTCCGACATGGCAGACGAAGTGCACTTTCGGCGTGGCGAGTACTATTTCGTGCGCAAGCGATGGCGAGATGCTGAAGAAGCCTACCGTGCCGTCGTCGTCACGGGACCTGACTCCGAGTTCTACGAGCTCGGCCTCTACAAGCGCGGCTGGTCGTTGTACAAGCAAGCGTCTTACACAGAGGCATTGCATAGCTTCATTGCCCTGCTAGACCATCGCAAGATGAGCGGCCATGTTCTTGATGGCTACGAGAGCGAAGGTGTTGCAAGCCGCGTTTCAGACACTTTCCGCGTAGTCAGCCTCTGTTTCGACAACCTGGGCGGTCCGGAGGTCATTGAGAACTATTTCAAGGAAGTCGGGCAACGCAGCTACGAAGACAGGGTATACGCCAATCTGGCAGAGTACTTCTTCGGAAAGCTGCGCTATGACGACGCGGCTTCCGTGTACCGGTCATTCGTACGCCTGCACTCGTCTCACAAGATGGCGCCGTACTTCAGCCGGCGCGCAATCGAAATATTTGAACAGGCTGGTTTTGCGCAGCGCGTAGTGGAAACGAAAAAGGATTTCTCAAACCTCTATGCACTGTCTTCCGACTACTGGATCGACAACGAACTCTATTCATCGCGAGACGTGATTGCATATCTTAGAAAAAACCTCGTGGATTTGGCCAGCTATTACCACGCCGCTTACCAAAACCCGCGTTTCGCAAAAGACCGGCAAGCCAATTTCAACGAGGCTCAGAACTGGTACCGGCAGTTACTGACATCGTCTCCGGGCGATCCAGCGACACCGGAGGCCAATTACCGCCTGGCCGACCTGTTGCTCGAACACCAGGAGTTTGTCGAGGCAGCGATCGAGTACGAGCACGCCGCGTATGACTACGCGGCTCGCGAATGGACCGCCGATGCGGCCTATGCAGCCATCTATTCATATCGGCAGGAGCTGAAGATTGCCGAAGGTGCTCGGCGACGGGGTGTCCTGAAACTCGCTGCTGCGAGTTCCCTGAGATTTGCCGATCGCTTTCCGGAACACCTGCAGGTTCCGAACGTTCTGGCCAACGCGGCCGACGATCTGTACGAGTTAAAAGACTTTCCCCGGGCATTGGAGGCCGCACGCAAACTGATCGCACGTTACCCCCATGCGAATGCCGGGTTGCGCCGCTCCGCATGGTCTGTTGTCGCATACTCGTCCATGGAAGAGAAAGACTACCTCGCGGCCGAACGCGCCTTCGCGCAGGTTATGGCATTAACGCCCGGTGGCGACGAGGCGCGTTCCTCGCTCACGGACGGCCTCGCAGCCGCTATTTTCAAGCAAGGCGAGCAGGCGGTTCTTCGCGAAGACTATCGGGCGGGCGCGGATCATTTCGCACGCGTAATGGAAATTGAAGCATCATCCAAGATTCGTATTACGGCCGAGTATGGGGCCGCTTTCGCGCTTGTTGGACTTGCGGATTGGTCAAAGGCGGCGGCCGCTCTCGAAACATTCAGGGCTGGTCATCCTCAACACAAGCTCGCCGCCGATGCTACCCGGCAACTTGCCCATGTGTACAACGAGATTGGTGAGCTAAAACGCTCCGCAGCCGAGCACGAAACATTGTCGGCCAACACGGCGGACCGGGAACTCGCTCGTAATGAACTCCTGATCGCGGCCGATCTTTACGAGCGGACGGGAGACCTCGTCGATGCTGTCCGTGTTTACGAAGAATATGTGCAAGAGTATCCGGAGCCGCTCGACATCAATATGGATTCTCGCTTGCGGATTGCGGAGATTCTCCGCGAGCGCTCCGACCAGGGTGGCTACTACGAACAGCTCGAAGCGATGGTTGCGCTGGAACGAGATTCCGGTGGGAGGGGAAGCGACCGCATGCGCTTGCTTGCGGCAAACGCAGCGTTGCTTCTTGCCGAACGCCGTTACGAACAATTCGCTGGCCTGGAACTGACGCAACCGTTTGAGCGCAGTCTGCCAATGAAACAGACGAGCATGGACGAGACTATTGCGGCGCTCGAGCGCCTTCTCGATTACGAGGTCGCCGAAGTGACGGCCGCGGCAACGCTCTACATCGCCAAGACGTATATGAACTTCCATCACTCATTGCTTCAATCCGAACGACCGCAGGGACTGACGCCAGTGGAGCTGAACAGCTACGAGTTCATGATCGAGGAAGAAGCCTTTCCCTTCGAGAATCTGGCGATCGAGGTCTATGAGGCCAACTACGAACTCATGCTGACAGGTGTTTACAACTCCTGGATACAGAAGAGCCTGGTTGAGCTCGCCGCGTTGATGCCGGCACGGTATGACAAGCAGGAAGTGAGTGAAGGATTGCTGCGCTCTGTCGATGAGTATGTATACCGGCCGCCGCTTGCCACGCCAGCGATTGGCGAAGCAGCCGTTGAGCTTACGATCACCGAGTCAGCACCTGTCAGCGATGACGTTCGCGCCGCTTTCGGCGAGGCGACGGCCCTGTTGAGCGCTGGCGATATGCAACCGGGGATTGAGAAGCTGGCTTACCTGACGTCGCAGGCGCCAATGGTCGGCGCGCCGCGCATTAACCTGGCGATCGCCTACCGACAGGCGGGGAACCTGGAAGCGGCTGAAGAGCATCTGAATAAGGCCCTCGAGCTTAACGCCGGCCATCCGGTCACGCTCACCGAGCTTGGCATCATATACCGGGAAACCGGGCGCTTCGCGGATGCGAAGAGGCTTTATGAGACAGCGTTGGACAATTTTCCGGGCTACCATCCTGCGCGGCGTAACCTGGGCATACTCTGCGACCTGTATCTTGCGGACGCCAAGTGCGCCTTGAAGCAGTACGAGGAATATATGGCCACGCTGCCGGATGACGAAGAAGTCGCAATATGGATTGCGGACGTCAATCACCGCATGGGTCTGTAAGGAAGCGATATGTCGAAATGGTTCTTGGCTGGTCTTTTTGCGTTTCTGACGTCGGGCATTGGTACTGCGGACGATCACGAATCGGACGAACCCGCAGCGCCTGCCCGGGGCAACAGTGCCGCCAAACCGAAGACATTGTCCGGAATGTCGATTCTCGGTAACGAAGAAACGCCAAAATCATTGGTGATCGTGCCATGGAAATCTTCCGAGCTGGGCGAGGACGTAAGCCTTACCGACACGCTGGACGACCGAGCCCTTCCGGTAGACAAAGAAGTATTCTTGCGCGAACTGCGCTTCTACGAGATTCGCTCCGGCGAACCGTAGGCAACACTTAGGACTGAATTCAAAGACCCGCACATTGGACGGAGAAGATTCCGGACTCGGCGGGGACGCACTACTAGACAAGGAATTGGTAATGGATATCTTGTATACGCTTGTAGAGTTCTTCACGACCGGCGGGGTGTTTATGTACCCCATCCTGATGGTGTTCGCGGTCGGACTGGCTATTGCGATCGAGCGCTACATCACCTTGACAATGGTGACACGCAGAAACCGGCGCGTATGGGAGCAGGTCCAACCACTGCTCGATCAGGGTCAGTTTGAAGAAGCTCGTGAGATGACCTGCGAAGACCAGTCGACGATTTCGCAGGTATTGAGTATGGGGCTGTCTCTGCAGGGCGCCGTACACCGTCGTGAAGACATCGAGATCGCAATGGAAGAAAGCATGATGGGCATCGTTCCGCGGCTGGAAAAACGTACGCCGTACGTTGCGCTCGCGTCCAGTATCGCGACCCTGCTTGGACTACTTGGTACGATCATGGGGTTGATCCAGGCATTCACAGCCGTCGCCAACGCCAACCCTGCGGAGAAAGCGGATCTGCTCTCGGCCAGTATCTCCGTGGCGATGAATACCACAGCCTTCGGACTGATGGTTGCAATTCCGCTACTCGTCGTACATGCCGTCCTGACCAGTAAGACGGGCGACATCATCGACAGCCTCGAGATGGCAACGGTCAAGTCGCTGAATGTATTCTCAAGGAATGCCCGACGGGTCGTCGGAGCGTAACGTCGATGGCGCGCAAACGGCATCACTACAAACGTCGTGGTGGCAATACCTACGAAATCGACGTAACGACCTTTCTCAATCTTATGGTCGTGCTCGTGCCATTTCTTCTTATTACCGCTGTCTTTTCCCGACTGACAATTGTGGAGCTCAATCTTCCGAGCGGTACCGGCAGTTCGAGCGAAGTCGAGAACAGTTTCAGAGTCGAAGTCATCGTACGTGACACGGGAATCGAGATCGGCAATGGCACCGACATTATCGCCGCGATTCCGAAAAAAGAAGGTGAGTACGATTTCGAAAGTCTGTCGGACGTGATGCTTGAACTGAAGCGCGGGTACCCGGACCGCGAAGAAGCATCCGTTCTCATGGAGTCGCAGATCCCGTACGACTACCTGATCCAGGCGATGGATACGGTACGCAGCGTCGAACTGCCAACTGATGTGGACAACGAGTTCGAGCTGTTCGCACTCTTCACCGAAATATCGGTTGGAGATGCGCCATGAGGAACAACCGACGAATGGCGCGGATGAGCCGCAACCGCGTGAAGATCACCAAGATGCCGCTCACATCCCTGATGGACGTCTTTACGATTCTCGTATTTTTCCTGCTCGTCAACTCAGGCTCCGTCGAAATAGTGGAGGCGCCGAAAGACATGGCGCTGCCAGTATCCAAGATCGAGACCAAGCCTCGCGAGACAGTGATTGTACTTGTCGGTCGTGAGCAAGTCCTGGTGCAAGGCAAGCTCGTCGCATTGGTTGAAGATATTCTCGGCGAGAAAGAAGGCGTACTCGAACCGATCACCGCGCGCCTCGCGGAATTGAAGACAAGTGTTATCGGCACAAGCACTGCGATCCTGGCTGACAGCGACGAAGTCACGATCCTGGCTGACAAGTCTGTGCCGTTCGCCGTGATCAAGACCATCATGTCGACATGCACAGGCGAGGGCTACGAGAAGGTCTCCCTGGCCGTAATACAACACAACTCGCAGGCGGCGGCGGGTTAGTCCTGCATGGACGACGCCAGCGTGAAGCAGAACCATCTTGCTGACGATAAAGCGCTGCTGGCGCTGGTAAAGCAGCGCGAGACGTCTTTGCAGTCACTGGAACGCGAACTGGATGCTACCCAGCGCGCAATCGAGTCGCTGTTGATTCAACAGCCCAGGTATCAATCGCTCGTCGACGCATGCCGCTCACTCGAAGAACTCGCTAGCGCCGGCGGCTCCGAACTGCTGTGGCGTGACCAGGACCCGGCAGACTACCTGCATGGCGCACGTCAACAGATTGACAAGTACGAGGAAGCAATCCGCGCTTCAGAGCGAAGGCGGGAGGACCTTCTCGCCAGCATCGGTAACGAAGAACTCCGGCTCGAATACCTGCGACTTGATCTTGCCGAGGCCAGGGAACAGGAAGAACTCCGTGCAAACGCCTGGATAATAGAGCGCGAGCCCGGAGCGTTACCGCCGCAGCAAATTGTCATGCCATGGGCTCGAAGCGGCCAGGAAGACACGCATTTCAGAGTGTCGCTTGTTCTGGCAATAGTCGCGGCAGTGGCGCTTTCCGTCCTGGCGGGAATGATCGCGATACCGGCCGCCGAAAGACCGCAACAAATCCGGCTACCGGAGCGCGTTGCGCGTCTTGTCCGCGAGGAACGACAGCCGCCGGCTCCGCCGCCGCGACCAATTGAAGAACCGGTTCCCGAGGAAGCCCTCCCCGAGCCCGAACCGGACACCGAGCAAACGCCACGGGAAGACCTTGAGCCACGGGAAGAACCGACAGTCACTGTGCCATCGGAACAGGAGGTCAAAGAGAAAGTAAAGAGCAAGGGTATCCTCGCCTTCCGCGACAGCATAGCGAGCCGCGCGACGCTACGGACGGCAGCGCAACTTGGCTCACAGGCACGTATCAGGGCGATTGACGATGATGCCATCGATCGTCCACAGCGATCCATGATTGGCACCAACGCGCCGAGCCTGGGCAGTGACATCAACCTCGGAGATATCAGTCGGGATGTCGGCAGGGCAGGCACGGTCGCGGATGTTGAAGTTGCGCGGGTCGCGAGTTCTATAGAAACAGTAGGGGCCACTGCCCGTCCTCGGCAAAACGCGGCCCTGGCTGGCCGGACTGACGAAGACATCCAGATTGTGTTCGATCGCTACAAGGCATCGCTTTACAGGCTATACAACCGCGAACTGCGCCGGGATCCCAGACTTCGCGGGCAAATGGTCATCAGGTTGACAATCGAGCCGGACGGGGCCGTTTCGTCGTGTGCGGTACAGTCGTCTACACTGCAAGCCCCAGGGCTCGAAGCGCAGGTGGTTGAGCGTGTCCGTGCGTTTGACTTCGGGGCGAAGGAAGGAGTCGACGCCATAACGATCGTCTATCCGATCGACTTCATGCCCGCGACCTGAAGCGGCGTTGGTGCGACCTCGCCTTGCTACTTGACGCCGCTGACAAACAGTATTTCGGGAAACGTCCTGCCAAGAGACGGACTGCTGAAATTGGTCATCCTGGACGCGCCGTGCCACGCGATTTGCTGCCCTACAGTGACGTCGGTCTGCGGCGCCGCGAGCCACACGATCGTGCCGGCGCTTGATTCAACTTCGATATAGGAATAGCCGGCCGCGGTCTGCGTTGACAAGACCGTCCCGAGATTCTGTGTTGCGGGAGCCGTACTGGCAGCGTGCGGCGGCACAACGTCGCCCTGATACACGCCGGACACGAACAGGATTTCTTCAAACACCCTGTCTAACGCACTGCTCCTGAAGTTTCGCATTACGGCCGCCTGTCCCCAACCGATGACCTCGCCCTCTTCGACTTCAACAGGAGTTCCAGCAAGCCAGACGGTCCCTCCGCTATTTCGAACCTCGATGTAGGTATAACCAGGTACCTGAATGGACGACAACACTTGTCCACGATTTCCAGTCAGATTCGCGTCGCTAACTTCGGTAATGCTGGGTGCCGGTGCATTATCGCCACCGCAGGCCGCGAGAAACACAATCGTCGCGGCACAAATTACTAGCTTATTCATGATTTCTTCCTGCGCGGGCATAGGCCTCGATGGCGGAACGCGCGATCATAAGGCACCGCGCGAGCCTTGCCAATGTGAACTACCCGAATATCGTCGATGCCATCGCGGAATGTATGTACTCACAAAAGCGGCATTTCGATTTGAGCAACTAACCTTACCTGGAGCTAACATTATGGAATTAAAGACTTTCCTGGCCATTTTTGGCACCGTATTCCTGGCCGAGCTTGGCGACAAGACACAGCTGGCAACCGTATTGTTCGCCAGTAAAGAATCGACAAGCCTCCTGCTCGTATTTGCCGCTGCGTCGTTGGCGCTTATCCTTTCGTCAGGTATCGCTGTTGCCGTCGGTTCGACTCTCGCAAATTTCATCGATCCCAAGGTGTTGAGCTACATTGCCGGCGCCGGGTTTATCGCAATCGGCGTGTGGACAGTCTGGCAAGCGTAGACAAGATATTGAAGCGCGCGGAGGAGTGTCTATGAAATCGATGGTCGATGCACTCGTTGCTCCCAGTATCCAGGGTGTCCCTTGTACAAGGCCGATTGGCCGTTCCTAAGACAGACGCACCTATGCCATTGCAGGCATCGGACCGAAACGCTAGCTCCCCAGCGCTCTTCTTTCCGCCGTGGCGGATTGCGACGATTCAACCAGCAGGCCATGCAATTCTTCGGCGGGCAACGGCGTGCTCCACAGGAAGCCCTGGACGTAGTCGCACCTGTGTGCCGCGAGCCACGAATGCTGTTCGAACGTCTCTACACCCTCGGCGACAACATCGAGCGACAGGCTCTTCGCAAGCGCCAGTACGGCGTCGCAGATCGCCCTGTCATCCACATTGCTGCCCAATTCAGTGACGAAAGAGCGGTCGATCTTGAGCGTGTCGATATCAAATCGCTTCAGGTAAGCAAGCGACGAGTAGCCGGTGCCGAAATCATCGACCGATACGCGGACGCCGTTCGACTTGAGCCGCCTGAGAATCGAAATCGCACGCTCGACGTCGTGTAGAAGGGTCGATTCCGTGATCTCCACCTCGATCAGGCTCGCCTCGATCTTGTGGCGTTCGCAGGCATCCACGACCAACGCCACCGGGTCGCCATGCAGGAATTCGGCAGCCGAAATGTTGACGGCCACCGGAACAGAGAGCCCTTCGTCCTGCCAGGCCGCTACTCGCCGGCAGACGGTATCGACGACCCAGCGATTTACATCGAGGATCAGGCCTGACTCTTCAGCCAGCGCCACGATTGTCAGCGGCGAAATCCGGCCTTTGGACTCGTCGTGCCACCGCAGCAACGCCTCGAGCTTGGCGATCTCGCCGGTCGCGACGGAGTATATCGGTTGAAAATGAATGTCGAGCCGATCGTTTCGAAGCGCGTCCCGGAGGGCGCTCTCCAACTGCACTCGCTGCAAGGACTCGATGTACATACTGTCGCAAAACTCTTCACAGTGCCCGAGTGAGTTGCGCTTGCTGACGTACATTGCCGTACTGGCGTTCTTCATCAAGCCATCGAAGTCTTCGCCATGATCGGGTGCAACGGCGATGCCTATGCTGGGCGTCATATGCAGTTCGTTACCGTCATGCATGAACGGTCGATCCAGGCATTCGATCCACGCACTTGCAATCGAACGAGCTATCGAGGCCACCGACCCGGTCGATACGGTCGCGATGAACTCGTCGCCACCAACACGCGCCAGGACCGAGGTGCAGTCAAGCGGCCCCGTGATCGCATCGAGAGCCTTACGTAGCCGTTTGGCGACTGCCGCAAGCATAGTGTCGCCAACGCCGTGCCCGAATGAGTCGTTAATTCGCTTGAAGCTGTCCATGTCGAGATACAACAGGGCGACGTCGTTGTCACCTGACGATGCGTCGGCCAACATTTGCGTGGTCTTTTCGCGAAGTAGCTCGCGGTTCGGCAGTCCGGTAAGGTCATCGAAGTATGCGAGCTTGTGAATCTTCCGCTCGCGGGCATGGAGTTCCTTCAGATTGTCGGATCCGCGCAGAATGTAGCGCAGGCGATGGGCAAGAAGCGACCAGTTGATGGGTTTCGAGATAAAGTCGGTGGCGCCGCGCTGAAATGCGTTGTTGATCGAATCTGTATCGTCGTCACCCGTCACCATGACGATTGGCGTGAGGTGATGTTCCTTCATCTTCCGCAGCGCGTCACAGCAGGCGAAACCATCCAGTTTCGGCATATTGACGTCGAGCAGGACGATGTCCAGGGTGCGACTCCCGGCTATGGCCATGGCTTCATCGCCGTCGGCGGCCACGACCGTTTCGAAGCCGGCCGCAACGGCGGCCTCGGACAACATGAGCTGCATCAGCTCGTCGTCGTCGGCTATCAGCACGACAGGTTTACGACCATCGTCGCTGTTCACGACAACTCCTTGCGAAGCTCGGCCGTGACGGCGTTGCTTACGGATGTGTACATTGTTTCGAGCTGCGCTGAAAGATCGAGCGCCCTGTTAGCCTCGTCCGCTTTGCATGCGTCTTCGAGTTGACTTGCTGCTCTTGCGAATTCAAGTGCGCCGACGCTGCTGCTGCTGGAC
>JAOUNK010000392.1 GCA_029881015.1 Gammaproteobacteria bacterium
GCGAGGATCGGCCGCATCTGGTCGAGCATGATGCGCAAATCGGGATCGGAAGGCAGCGTGTGCGAGATCGTCTCGACATCGCCGTTGGCGCGCACATACTCGACCTTCAGGCCTTCCATGATCTGGTCCTTCTCGAAGAACTGAAAAGAACCAAAGGGCGATACGTTGGCCTGGACCACGGCCAGGACAGAGTGGTTCCTCAGCACGCCCATGACCTGTTCGATCTGTGCTTCGGGGACCCCCGACTCCTGCCGCATGCTGACTTCCCAGAATTCTGCGGGTATCCACCAGACGAGACCGATCTCGCTCACACCACCGGTCATGACCTGCCCCTCGACGGTCAATGCGTTGAGGTCGATTTCGGTAATTTCCTTTCGGTCAATCGCGTGTGCGAACGCGGCAAACGACAACGCGGTAAGGGCTAGCAACAATCTCACGGCCTTCTCCCATGGGTTCGACCGTCTGACTGTAAGTGTTACCTCACACCGACTGCAACGTTATTTACCCGCAGTGCCGCACGCATTGCCAGCCGCATCGATGCGACGCTGAAGATGCTGCGGTCTGCCGCGGTGCCATCCGGCATGGCCCGCATGACGGTTCTGCTGACCGCCTGCCACACGGTTTGTGAAAGCTCCCTGCCCCGTGGCTGGCACTGTTCGATAAAGCCGCTCAGACAGGTATCGACACGCACGTCGAAATTCCCATGCCACTCGACATCGCCGCCAACGACGCGCATCGCATCGGCAAACGCCTTGCTGACCGCTTGCGTAGTACTGGCGCATACCATGATGCCTGGCTCAAGCATGCCGGTGTGTGCCAGGTCGGCACCGGTCATGCCCCATTGCGATGCGGTCACCTCCTGGTAAACGATATCATTGAGTACCGCGCAGCCATTGGTCGGCGGCGGCAATTCGCGAGCCTCGGTTGCGGCGCTAACAATTACGAGCAGTGCAAATATCCATTTCGCCATTGATCTTCTCCTTGTGGTTCATGAAACGACAGGCAGATGATCGACGGCGCCGCCGGCACTCGCCAGCTGCGTATCTTGCGACTTCGTCGACTTACGTCAGAGCAGCCGCATGACGGCGACCACGAGCGCCCAGATCAGGAGCACCGCGGACGGGATGAAACTCATCGTGAATCCCGGGCTCCTGGAGCCAGGGTCCTTGAGGTACTCGGCGCGATAGAGGAAGCGGCCAACGATGAACACGAGCCCGAGGGCGGCACCCCACAGCGGATTCGCATATTGCGCGTGGATCCACAGGGCGGGCAGGAACACGACGAGCTGTTCCATCGTGTTCATGTGCACGCGGTTCATCCGCTCGAACTCTTCGTGCCCCGTGGTTGCAGGGCCCTGCACGCCATGCTTGACACGCATCCCGCCAACCTGGATGCCAAACAGCACGTACTGGGCCAGCACGAGAAACGTAATGATGACAGTTGCTTCCATTCCCAATCCCTCTTGTTGATATGATCGACACCATGACCACGACCGCCACCGGACAGACAAGCGACGGCTTCCTCGCAAGCATCTTCGGGCCGAAGCGCCACGAAATCGTCGCGGTCGTGTGGTCGTTCGCCTATTTTTTCTGCGTTCTGTCTTCCTACTACATCATACGGCCAGTTCGCGAGGAAATGGCGGTAGGTGGTGGACCGAACACCATCCCGATGCTATTTATCGGCACCTTCATCACAATGATCTTCGCCACTTCGATCTTCGGCTGGGTGGCATCGCGCTATCCGCGGCGAACCTTTCTGCCCTGGGTCTACCTGTTCTTCATATCGAATATCCTGATCTTCTGGGTCGTGTTTGCGCAGGCCAGGGATACGGGCGCGGACTATGTCTGGCTCGGACGCGTGTTCTTCGTCTGGCTCAGCGTCTTCAACCTGTTTGTCGTGTCCGTCTTCTGGAGTTTCATGGCGGACATCTACACGCGCGAACAGGGCCGCCGCCTGTTCGGGTTCATCACGTCCGGCGGCAGTATCGGCGCGCTGATCGGCGGCCTGATAACCAGCTCGCTCGTAACCAACATCGGTTTCCAGAATTTGCTGCCGATGTCGGCCGCTTTGTTGCTGTTTGCCGTGTTCTGCATCGGTCGGCTGAAGAACTGGGTGCATCACGAACATGAAGACAGGATCGAAGGGACCTTCGAGAGCGACAAGCCGCTCGGCGGCAATCCCTTCGCGGGTATCACACACCTGTTTTCATCCAGGTATTTCCTGGGCATCGCCCTCATGTCGCTCGTCGCCAGCCTGCTCGGCACGGCCCTGTACATGTTTCGAGCTGAGCTGATCGGGGTCGCAATTGTCGACCCTGACGAACGCATTCGGTTCTTTTCCAACATGAACAACGCGGCCAGCGCGATTGCGCTTTTCGCGCAGATGTTCCTGGTCAAACAGGTGGTAACGCGATTCGGCATCGGGCGCTCGCTGTTCCTGTTCCCCCTGGCTTCGATCATCGGCTTCGTGATCCTGGCAATTGAGCCCACTCTCATGGTGGTCGCGATCCTGGACGTAGTACGCCGTGGCGTTGGCTTCGGCTTTGCCAAGCCGTCAACGGACATGCTGTATTCGGTCGTTACCCCGGAAGAGAAGTACAAGACGAAAAACGCCATCGATACCGCGATCTACCGTGCGGGTGACGTGGTCGGAACCTGGACTATCAGGCTTCTGTCAGTACTGGGACTGGGGATCGCGGGCATCGCGACCCTGATGGTGCCGGCCGCCGTCATTTCGGCCGTGGTCGCGCTGTGGCTCGGGCGCGACTACAAGCGCCAGGCTAAAGCGCTCAAGATAAGCGGAGTGGAATAGGAACTATGTGGAATCGTCGAGACTTTATCGCTGCCGGCGCCGCGCTGGGCACCCTGCCCCGCATCGCGTTCGCAACTGGTGACGCAGGCATGCTGTCCAAACCCATCCCCACGAGCGGCGAGTCGCTGCCTGTCATCGGGCTCGGCACCTACAACGTGTTC
>JAOUNK010000393.1 GCA_029881015.1 Gammaproteobacteria bacterium
ATGCAGGAGCTCGGCGAGATAAGAAGCAAGTACCGAAACCAGGACAGCCAGTTCCTGTTTGAAGACCGTGCCGAGAGGTTGCAGCTGGTTGTGTTGAACCTGGGGCAGGAACCGATCATCGATGCCTCGCTTGCGCTGGCCCTGCCGAATCACAACTCGTTCTACGTTGCCGACTGTCCGCCGAAGCGCCGTATTAACGATCGCTTTGTCGCCAGGACGCCGGACGAGATCGCAAGCTACCCCGCTGTAACGCTCAAGGACGATTCGATCCAGGTCACGGCCAAGATTGGCGATATACCGGTTGGTGAGCCCGTCGAAGCCCTGGTATCACCGCTACTCCTGTGTGTCGGCAGCGACCTCGAGGGCCGGCGCTTTGGTATCCGTTATCGGATACACGGCCAGAACCTGCGAGCCCCGGCGACCGGACAATTGAAGATCTCGTTCCGCTAGGCGGTCCACTTCTCCACGCGCGGAGCCGAGTAGCGCTCGAATTGCCGCACCAGGCCTGCAGGTCTCGTGTCCGACAACAGCATGTCGCGATTCTCCGAGCGCAGGAAGCCTTCCGCCCTGGCATGGTCCAGGTAGGCGAGGAGATGATCGAAGTAGCCATTGGTATTGAGAAGGCCGCAGGGCTTGTCGTGAAAACGCAGTTGCCCCCATGTCACGATCTCGATGATCTCTTCAAGCGTGCCGAATCCACCCGGCATTGCAATGAATCCGTCCGACAGCGCAGCCATCATCGTCTTGCGCGCGTGCATCGACGCGACCACGTGCAGTTCCGTGAGTCCCTGGTGCGCGATTTCCTTGTCGCACAGCATTTGCGGAATGACGCCGTGCACCTTGCCGCCCCGTTCCAGGACCGCATCCGCAATGATGCCCATGATGCCCTTGTCGGCACCGCCGTAGACGAGCTCGAGTTCGTGCCGAACCAGGACGTCGGCGAGCTCACGCGCCGCGGCCGCGTACTCAGGCCGCTTGCCCGTGCTGGAACCGCAATAAACGCAGATCCTGCGCATCGCTCAAGCTGACTTGGCCGGCGCCTTGACGCGGTGCACGATCTCCGCGATGCCGGGACGATGCTTTTGCAGCTCCTCCGGCGTCAGCGCGTCGAGCTCGTGCGGAAACACGAGCCACTCGTCGGTTTCGCGGAGGAAATAATCAGGCAAGAGGTCCGTTTGATTGCGGCTGGGCTTGAACCATGGCACGGCCACACGAATATCGTCCGGCGTATTGCCACGGGCACGCTTGCCGAGCTCTTCGATGACGGCCTTGATGGTGTTGCCCGTATCGAAGACATCGTCAACGATCAGCACGCGGTCGTCATGACAGATCTTCTTGATGATGTAGTTCAGGCCGTGCACGGCGACATGGCCACGCTGGTCCACGCCCGTGTAGGACGACGTGCGAATCGCGATGTGATCCGAGGCAATACCGCAGTAGGACAGCGTTTCCTGCAGCGCCATGCCAACGGGCGTGCCGCCGCGCCAGATCGCGATAATCATGGTGGGCTCGAAGCCGCTCTCAAGGACCTTGATGCCGAGCTCGATCGAGTCCTCGAGGAGATCCTGGGCGGAAAGTACTGTCTTGTCCATTGTTATTCTCTTGAATGCGGACTGCGGAGGAGCCGTATAATGGCAGACCCGATTCTAGCTCAGCACGGCCCGAGAACAACAATGAACGAGCGATTTATCGCCGCGGACGATCTGCTCCAGGATTCGTTCCAGCTGGCAGCCAATATTTACGAAGCAGGCTTCGAGCCGGATTTTCTCGTCGGCCTCTGGCGAGGCGGCAGCGCGGTGGGTATCGCCGTCCAGGAAGGGCTCGACTACTTCGGGGTCAAGACCGACCATATCGCTATCCGGACCTCCTACACCGGGGCACGCAGCTATTCCCAGATGGTGGACAAGGGTGACGCTATCCGCGTGCACGGCTTGCAGTACCTGCTGGAAAACCTCTGCTCGCACCACTCCATGCTCATCGTCGACGATGTCTACAGCACCGGCTCCAGTGTCACCGCCGTGCTCGAGCAACTCGCGCGCAAGACGCGGCGCAACCTGCCGCGCGACATTCGTATCGCCACGGTCTGGTATCGCCCGAGCGAAAAGACCTTGCGCGTACCCGACTACTACGTGCATGAAACCAATGACTGGCTTGTCCTGCCATACGAGCTGACGGGATTTTCGGTCGCGGAGCTCATGGATAATCGCCCCGAAATGGCGGGTCTCCTGAAGCGTCTCGCGCCTTACGTCAAGACGGACGATAGCCTGTCGGTCGGATGACCGACGACGCCCGGTTCCTTCGCGACCTGTTTGATGCCGCGGTCGCGGCAGCCAGCCCCGCCGCCTGTCTCCCACTGTGGCTCGAGGACAAACCCCGCGGCAACGTGATCGTTGTGGGTGCCGGCAAAGCCGCCGCCAGCATGGCGCTGGTCCTGGAACAACAGTGGGCGCCACCGCTTCGCGGCCTCGTCATCGTGCCGTACGGTCATGCGGTTCAATGCGAATACATAGACGTCGCAGAGGCCGCGCACCCGGTGCCCGATGATAATGGGGTAGCCGCTACGCGCAGAATTCTCGACCTGGTGGCGGGCCTCTCCGCCGACGACACGGTGGTCTGCCTGCTGTCCGGCGGCGGCTCGTCCCTCCTCTGCGCCCCGGCGCCAGGCATAACGCTCGAAGAGAAGCAGGCAAGGACTGCAGAGCTGCTGCGCAGCGGCGCGGCGATTCACGAGATAAACGAAGCCCGCAGGCAACTGTCGGCCGTCAAAGGCGGAAAACTGGCTGCCGCATGCGCACCGGCAAACGTCATCACGCTGATTATCTCGGACGTGCCAGGCAACGACCCTTCGGTCGTCGCTTCCGGTCCGACCATTGTCGACGCGGCGGCGGCGCGCGCGAGTGACGTACGCATTCTCGCGACCAGCGACGATGCGCTCCAGGCTGCCGCGCTGCGCGCACTGGCG
>JAOUNK010000073.1 GCA_029881015.1 Gammaproteobacteria bacterium
CTCATCTTTGCAAAGGCCTGCCTGAGGAACCTGGAGCGCATCGACAGACTCACCCGGCCGAGAATCTGGATGGCCTATCGTCCCGGCTTCTTTGTGTTTCTCGCCGCCATGATCGTTCTCGGCGCGACCTTATCCAGGATCGCCGTTGGCAACTACTCGGGTCTCCTGGCAATGGCCGTGCTGGATTTCAGCCTGGCGACGGCACTTCTTGGGAGTGGCCGGCTCTTCTGGACGCATCGCTGATCTCGGCCAGCTCGCGCAATACCGAGGTCGCAAAGGCACCTCGCACCAGCGTAAACGACAGGACGAGCCCGCTCTCCCCGATTTCCCACGCCATCTCGGCAACCCGAAGGCGGAGGCTGCGCGTCCCTGGCTCAACGCGCGCTTTCTGAAGCGCGGCCAGCCACTGCCGGTTCCCAGCGTCGGACCCGTCCCCCGCGAGCAGGCCCGTGGGGTGGATATCCAGCTCCCTGCAACGGCGTTGCAGTTCCTCGTCGACCTCAGGTACGTCAAAAACGCTGCCGGTGCCATCGAGGTTCGCCGTGTCGCCGGGTAACAGGATGTTCCAGCTGCGGCCGGCGACGCGGGCATGCAGCTCGTCGTTGAACTGGAACGAACGGATGGTCGAGATGGCGATACTGCGCTGGTGACGCGGCAAGCGCCTGCCCGCTGCGAAGTCATCGGCAAGCCGGAGGTTTTGTCCGCCATGCCCGAATCGCTGTTCGCCAAAATAGTTGGGTACGCCCTGCGCGCGGATCAGGCGCAGCCGCTGCTCCACCGCGTCGACCTGCTCCGACAGTCCGGCGGCGCGCAGTACGATACGAAAGCGATTGGCCTTGTGCGCACCCCGTCGCAGTTTCCTGTTGTGACGCTGCACGTCGAGAATATTGACGCCCTCCGCCTCGAACGCCCCCCAGTCGGGCGCATTCCAGCGCGGCACGCTGAACCACTGCCGGGTGACCGCGTGGCGATCCTTGAGTCCCGCATAGCCCACGTCTTTCGCGGGAATATCCGCAAAGCGCGCCAACTGGCGGGATACCCACTCGGTGTTGGCGCCGGTCTTCTCGACGTACAGGAAATCGTGCTCACCGTCGCCCGTGAAGGCATAGCCGAGTTCTTCGGTCACCTGGAAGTCGGCCGGCACCGCACGCATCGTGGCTGCGAACAACGGGGCGCCGTGCGCGCGGGCCCAGTCTGGAAGTGACACCGGAATACCCTAGGAGGTGGTGTCGGCGACAGGTACGACCTGGTAGAAAGTCTCGGCACGGCCGATCATGCCAAGGTCGGTGCGGGCGCGTTCCTCGGCGGCGTCGCGGCCTTGCTTGAGGTTGACAACCTCGGCATCCAGCGCTGCGTTGCGCTCGCGCAGCGACTCGTTGAGGTCGCGCTGCTCGGCGACCGCTGTACGCAGCTTGACGGTCTTGCGGTAACCGTCGTCGGACAGCCAGAGCTCGGCCTGCAGGCCGAGTCCGGCCAGCGCCAACACAATCATTAACCAACGTGAACCGCTCAAGATCTTCCCCAAAACCGGCACCTGGCGCTGTTCTCTACCCGATCTTTACCGAGAACGCATCGCGCGCCGCATACCCTGCCTCATCGCCCAATTCCTCTTCGATGCGCAGCAACTGGTTGTACTTGGCGATACGGTCCGACCGGGACAGGGATCCGGTCTTGATCTGCGTCGCCTGGGTACCGACCGCGATGTCTGCGATCGTTGCATCCGACGTTTCACCGGACCGATGCGAGATCACCGCGCTGAACCCTGCGTCATCTGCCATAGTAATGGCATCAAGAGTTTCGCTTAAGGTACCGATTTGGTTGGGTTTTATCAATATAGAATTGCCGATTTTTTCGTCGATGCCCCGCCGCAGGATCGACGTATTGGTCACAAACAGGTCATCGCCGACAATCTGCACGCGATGGCCCAGCTTCTCGGTCAGCAGTTTCCAGCCGTCCCAGTCACTCTCATCCATGCCGTCCTCGATCGTGATGATCGGGTAGGCATCGGCCAGTTCGGCAAGATAGTCCGTGAATCCGGCGGCATCGAACTGCCGGCCTTCGGACTCGAGATCGTAGACGCCGTCCTTGTAGAACTCCGAGCTCGCGGCATCCAGGCCAAGCAGTATGTCATCGCCGGCCTTGAACCCGGCCTTCTCGATGGCCGTCATGATCGTGTCGAGCGCGGCACGGTTGGATGGCAGGTCAGGCGCGAAACCGCCTTCGTCGCCGACCGCCGTGTTGAGTCCCTGGCTGCTCAGCACGCTCTTCAGGCTGTGAAACACCTCGGCGCCGTAGCGCAGCGCCTCGGTAAAGTTCGGCGCACCGACCGGCAGGATCATGAATTCCTGGATGTCGACGCTGTTGTCGGCGTGCGCACCGCCGTTGATGATATTCATCATGGGCACAGGCATCGTCGTGCTGCTGCCGAGATGGCGGAACAACGATATGCCCTTCGACGCGGCTTCGGCTTTGGCCGTCGCGAGCGAGATCGCGAGCAGCGCGTTCGCGCCGAGCTTGCTCTTGTTCGCGCTGCCGTCCAGCGCGATCATGCAGTCATCCAGTGCGCGCTGGTTCTCGAACACCTGCCCGAGGAGCGCGTCGCGCAGCACGCCGTTCACGTTGGCGACCGCTTTTTGTACACCTTTGCCGAGGTAACGTGACTTGTCACCGTCGCGCAATTCGACAGCCTCGCGTGTGCCGGTCGAGGCACCGGACGGCACACCGGCCCTCGCGACGCTGCCATCGACCAGCATGACGTCTGCTTCTACAGTGGGGTTGCCGCGTGAGTCGAGAATTTCCCGACCACGAATTTCCTTAATCTTGATCATTGTTATTCCATCTATTGGGGCGAGGCAGGCACTCCGAGGCCATACTGCGCCTCCTGGTAGCCGCGTTGTTTGACGGTCGCGTCGATCGACATGAGCGTCTCCAGCAATTCTTTCATCTTGTCGAGTGGCCAGGCATTGGGACCATCACTTAGGGCAGTGTCAGGGTCCGGGTGCGTCTCCATGAAGAAGCCCGCAACACCGGCGGCCGCTGCTGCCCTGGCGAGCACCGGGATGAACTCGCGACGCCCGCCTGACGCCGTGCCCAGGCCACCGGGCTGCTGTACCGAGTGCGTCGCATCGAACACGACCGGGGCACCGGTACCGCGCATGACCGCCAGGCTGCGCATGTCCGACACGAGATTGTTATAGCCGAAAGAGAAGCCGCGCTCGCAAACCATGATGTTGTCATTGCCCGTCGACCTGGCCTTGTCGACGACGTTCTGCATTTCCCATGGCGAGAGGAACTGCCCTTTCTTGATATTCACAGGCAATCCCGCCGCTGCCGTGCGCAGGATGAAATTCGTCTGGCGGCACAGGAATGCCGGCGTCTGTAACACGTCCACGACGTCGGCTACTTCGCCCATTGGCGTGTCTTCGTGCACGTCGGTCAGCACGGGCAGTGCCAGCTGGCGCTTGACCTCCGCGAGGATGCGCAGGCCCTCTTCCATACCCGGACCACGGAAGCCATCGCGCGATGAGCGATTTGCCTTGTCGAACGAGGACTTGTAGATAAACGGGATTCCCAGCTCGCTCGTCATCTCCTTGAGCGCGCCCGCGGTATCGAGCGTCATCTGCAGGCTCTCGACCACGCACGTACCTGCGATCAGGAAGATCGGTCGATCGTTGCCCGCATCGAAATGACAGAGCTTCATCCCTGCGCCGCCTCGGGCAGCTCACTCTCACGATGTGCTCTCACCGCCGCGATGTAGCTCTTGAACAGCGGATGTCCATCGCGCGGGTTTGACGTGAACTCGGGATGGAACTGGCTCGCCAAAAAGAACGGGTGGCCGGGCAGTTCCACCATCTCGACGAGGTTATCGACCGACAGGCCCGAAAAGACCAACCCGGCTTTACTCAGGCGATCGCGATAATGGTTGTTGACCTCGTAGCGATGCCGGTGGCGCTCGACAATTTCGGTCGCGCCGTAGCTGCGCGCGGCCAGTGTCCCTTCAGCCAGCGTGACCGCCTGGGCACCTAGCCGCATCGTACCGCCCAGGTCGGAGTCCTCACTGCGCTCCTCGGTGCTGCCCGCAGCGTCCTGCCACTCGGTAATCAGTCCCACGACCGGGTGCGGCGTGTCGCTGTCGAACTCCGTGCTCATGGCACCCTCGAGCCCGGCCAGGTTGCGCGCCGCCTCAATGACAGCGACCTGCATGCCAAGGCAAATTCCGAGGTACGGGATGCCGCTCTCACGGGCATAGCGCACGGCTTCGATCTTGCCTTCGATGCCGCGGTCGCCGAAGCCTCCGGGCACGACGATGCCGTCCATGCCACGCAGGCAGTCCGGGCCATTCCTCTCGATATCCGTGGAATCCAGGAAATGAATCCTGACCTTGGTACGCGTATGAATGCCGCCGTGTTGCAGCGCCTCGACGAGTGAAATATACGAGTCCTTCAGCTCCATGTACTTGCCGACCATGGCTACATCGACCTCGCTCGTCGGGTGCTGTTTCGCCTCCACGACCTCGTCCCACTCGTGCAGGTCGGCTTCCGGCAGATCCAGCCCAAGCTGCTGCGTGACGATTTCGTCCAGCCCCTGCTCGTGCATCATCGCCGGAATCTTGTACAGGTCGTCGGCGTCGTAAGCGGAAATGACCGCTTTCTCAGGGACGTTGGTGAACAATGCAATCTTCTTGCGCTCGTCCGACGGCAGCGGTTTCTCCGAGCGGCACACCAGTATGTCCGGTTGAATGCCGATCGAACGCAGTTCTTTTACCGAGTGCTGTGTCGGTTTCGTCTTGATTTCCGAACTCGTCGGAATGTACGGCACGAGCGTCAGGTGAACGTAAACGACACGGTCCTTGCCGAGTTCGATACCCATCTGGCGGATAGCCTCGAGAAACGGCAGAGACTCGATGTCGCCGACCGTACCGCCGATTTCGACCAGGCAAATGTCGGCGTCGCCGGCGCCTTTCCTGACGCCTTCCTTGATCTCGTTCGTAATGTGCGGGATGACCTGTACGGTCGCACCCAGGTAGTCGCCGCGGCGCTCCTTGGCAATGACGCTCTCGTAGATGCGCCCGGTCGTGTAGTTGCTGTGGCGCCCTCCCCTGGCGGTCCTGACGAAACGCTCGTAGTGGCCCAGGTCGAGATCGGTCTCGGTGCCGTCATGGGTCACGAATACTTCGCCATGCTGGAAGGGACTCATCGTTCCCGGATCCACGTTGATGTATGGATCCAGCTTGATCATGCTGATCGTGAGTCCACGCGCTTCGAGAATCGCGCCAAGGCAGGCCGACGTAATGCCCTTCCCCAGGGAAGAGACTACGCCACCGGTAATGAATACATAAGATGTCATGTGTGAGCTCAGGGCATCATGCCCAAACGGGTAAACAGCTCAAAACGAGAAAGGGTTGGAGCAAAGCACTGCGTGGCTCGCGATGTGCTTCTTCCAACCCTAAAAAAATTCCGCGCCGTCGTTGGTCAAAGACGGTATTAAAGTCTACCGAAGAGGCCCTGGCTTAACAACGACCGCACGCCGTTAATGCAGGGCGGGACGATCCTTCCAGCGTACGGCGACGCCGGGCGATGTGGTTGCGTCGGCGGCTGTCCAGAGGTCGCCGACGGCAACCAGTTTGTCGCCCGCGTAGATTAGCGGCACCCGGTCTCGCATCCAGGGGACCACGCCCTCCTCCTGAAGTAATTTCTTCAATTTCTTCGTATGTGACTGACTATGAAGGCGTATTTTCTCACCGCCCTTGCGTGCTGCGAGGCGCAACCTGGGCCCGACGAGTTGCGGGTCGAGGCCACGATCCACGCCCGGCTCGAAGAACAGCGTGCCGAGTCCACTGCCCAGCCTGACCGCGCTGCTCGCAATCGGCCCTTCCGGCAACGTATCGGCCAGCCTGTCCGGCAGCAGGTACAGGCCGTCGCGGTATCGTCTTGCCGATCCGCCCGGCCAGCGCAATAGCGGTTGCGCATCGACGCGCGCGCGCAACACTTCGTCGAGAATGGTATCGAGCTGTAAGGCCGTCGGCACCGTCAGCCCGCAGGTTCGAAGCGCGTGCCGCACCAGGTTCTTCTGCCGGTGCCGCGGGAGGTCGAGCAAGGCACCGATGGGCAGCCTTTGCGGCTGCGCGCCGAGGGCCTCGAGGTCAATACCGGCGAGATCGGCCAGCAGGCTGGTCGCTTCGCTGGCATGCAGGGCCGAGCGTTGCAGACGCAGCGCGATATCCGGCCACCGGGTTTGCAGACAGGGTATGACCTCGTGGCGCAGAAAATTCCGGTCGAAGCGTGTATCAGCGTTCGACGGGTCCTCGATCCAGTGAATATCGTGCGCTGCCGCGTAGGCTCGTAACTCGGCCCGGTCGAACGCCAACAGCGGGCGAACCAGCCACCCCGGCCCAAAGCGGCGCAGCGCACCAATGCCGGCAATGCCGGCCGGCCCGCTGCCGCGGACGAGATTGAGCAACAGGGTTTCCGCCTGGTCTTCACGGTGGTGGGCGCTCAAGAGCCAGTCGCCCGGCTCCAGCATGTCGTGCAAGGCGCTGTACCGCGCATCCCGGGCCGAGCCTTCAGGCCCTTTTCCGGACTCGAGCTGCACGTCTATCGGTTGGCAGCGGAAGGCGATCCCGCACGCCTCGGCGAACGCCCTGCAATGACGGTTCCAGTCCTCCGCCTCGCGCTGCAGGCCGTGATCGATGTGCACGGCGAGGACCGGAATCTCGGCGTCCGCCAGCGCATGGGCCAGCACCGAGGAATCCAGTCCACCGCTGAATGCAATGACGTATCGGGATGGCCGTTCGGCCTGGTATTCCAGCGCGGCCAGTCGTTCGAGCAGCTGCTCGCGGGTAAAGCTCACGCTTCCTTGTAATGCCCGAAGCTGGCCAGCCGCCGTTGCCGTTCGGCAAGCAGCGCCTCGGTCGACATTGAACCCAGTTCCTCCAGGTTCTTCAGCAATGCATTGCGGATGATCTCCGCGGCTTCCCGCGGGTTGCGATGCGCTCCGCCCAGCGGCTCCTCGAGCACCTCGTCGACAAGTTTGAATTCGTTGAGCTGGGTCGCCGTAATGCGCATCGCCTCTGCAGCTTCCTCGGCCTTCTCGGCGCTCTTCCAGAGAATCGAAGCGCAGCCTTCCGGCGAGATGACCGAGTAGACGCTGTAGCGCAGCATGAGCAAACGGTCGCAGAGACCGATCGCCAGCGCGCCACCCGACCCGCCTTCACCGATGACGACGCTGATAATCGGCGTTTTCAGGCCCGCCATGAGGTACAGGCTGTAGGCGATTGCCTCGCTCTGGCCGCGTTCCTCGGCGCCGACGCCGGGGTAGGCACCCGGCGTATCGATAAAGGTCACGACGGGCAACGAGAACTTCTCAGCCATGCGCATGAGGCGCTGCGCCTTCCGGTAGCCCTCGGGCTTCGGCATGCCGTAGTTGCGGCGCACGCGTTCCTTGGTATCGCGGCCCTTCTGGTGGCCGATAAACACCACCGCATGCCCGTCGATCCGCCCCACCCCACCGATAATGGCCGGGTCGTCCGCGTACATGCGATCGCCATGCAGTTCCTGGAAATCCGGTGAGATCAGGCTGAGGTAGTCCTGGGTGTACGGCCGTGACTCGTGGCGCGCCACCCGCGCGATCTGCCAGGGGCTCAGCTTGGCGAAGATGCTCTTGGTCAGGGATTCGCTTTTCGCCTTCAGGCGCGCGACTTCCTCGTTGATGTTGATTTCGGAATCATCACCAACGTAGCGCAGCTCCTCGATCTTCGCCTCCAGCTCGGCGATCGGCTGCTCAAAATCCAGAAATTTCATATCCATCAGTTCAGTTCGCGCCCCGGCGTATACACAAGATGCACATTATTGTTCCCGAGTAGCTCAGTCAACTTGTCGCGCAGCTCGCGGCTGGGCCGAACGGCCCATTCCGGTCCCAGGGACAGCCGCGCCGATGCGCTGGAACCGACGTAGCGCACCGATACATCGCAGCTTCCCTTACGAAACGGGAGCAACAGGTCGTGCAGCCGGGCCAGGAGCGCTTCGCCCTGCCCGTTGGGGGCAATGCTCAATACGATGCCCTTTGCCCGGGATTCGATGACGCGATCGATATGCAGGACGTTTTTCGCGTTGATCGTCCAGCTGCCGATGAAATCGTCGTAGCGTAAGCCGCCGGAGACGACCACTATTTCGTCCTTGACCAGCAGGTGACTGAATTCCTGGAAGGCCTCGCTGAACAGGCTGATTTCCATGCGCCCGGTATCGTCGTCGAGGACGACGCTCACCCGGTTGCCGCGCTTGCGCACATCCACGATCAACCCAGCCACGCTCGCCTCGCGCCGTGCCGCGTAATCGCGCTCACCCTTGTTGTTCTGGGGAGCTGGCTCTGCAGTGATTTCTCCCAGTTTGCCATCGACGAAGAAACGCGCATCGTGGCGCACAGCATCGAACGGATGCCCGGTGAGGTAGAGGCCCAGTGCCTCCTTTTCGTTGCTCAGGAGTACGTGTTCCTGCCACTCGGCGAGTCGCACCGGCTTTAGCTGCACTTCCTCGACGGCTGCCGTGTCGCCCAGCCCGAACATATCGTTCTGGCCAGCGGCCGCGGCCCTGGCCTGCTGGTCGGCACTTCGCAGTGCCTCGGGAACGAGGTGCATCAGGCTGCGGCGTGTCTCCCCGAAAGAATCCATGGCACCGGACTTGATCATCGCTTCCAGCGTGCGCCGATTGATTTTCTCGTGATCGACGCGCCGGCAGAACTCCGCGAGGCCCTGGTACGGTCCTTTGGCATCGCGATCGGCGAGCAGCGACTCCACTGCCCCGCGGCCAACGCCCTTGATGGCACCCAGGCCATAGAGGATCGTAGCCGCTGAAGGCACGCTGAAATGATAGGACGACGCGTTGATATCGGGCGCCAGCAGCGTCAGTCCGAGCTGCCGGCAGTCGTCCTTGAGTGTCACGAGGCGATCCGTGTTCTGCAGGTCGGCACTCATTACCGCGGCCATGAATGCCGCCGGGTGATGTGCCTTCAGGTACGCCGTCTGGTAGGACAGTACCGCGTAGGCGGCCGAATGGGACTTGTTGAAGCCGTAGCCCGCAAACTTCTCCATGAGGTCGAAAATATGCGTGGCCGTCTTGTCCGCCACTCCACGTTCAGTCGCGCCCGTCACGAAGATCTCGCGTTGCTTCGCCATCTCCTCGGGTTTCTTCTTGCCCATGGCACGCCGCAACAGGTCCGCCGCGCCGAGCGAGTAACCGGCCAGCACCTGTGCGATCTGCATGACCTGTTCCTGGTAGAGGATGACGCCGTAGGTCTCCTCGAGGACCGGTTTCAGCTCCGGGTGCAGGTAATCGATATCCGCCTTGTTCGACGCATGCTTGCGCGTAATGAAGTCGTCCACCATCCCGGACTGCAACGGACCGGGGCGGAACAAGGCAACCAGCGCCACAAGGTCGTCAAACTGATCCGGTCGCATGCGCTTGATCAGGTCACGCATGCCGCTGGACTCCAGCTGGAACACGGCGGCTGTTCGCGTGCTGCGCAGCAGTTCGAAAGTTTTCGGGTCGCGCCCCGGTATGCGGTTGATATCGAGGTCGAGACCCGGGTTGGTCTCGTTGGCAATGCGCACGGCCCAGTCGATTATCGTGAGCGTCTTGAGGCCGAGGAAATCAAACTTGACGAGGCCGACCGCCTCGACGTCGTCCTTGTCGAGCTGCGTCACGACATTGGTGCCGCCCTCTTCACAATAAAGCGGCGCGAAATCCGTCAGGGGCCCGGGCGAAATGACGACGCCACCGGCGTGCTTGCCCGCATTGCGCACCAGGCCTTCGAGCGACATTGCGAGATCGATGATCGCCGTGACCTCTTCGTCATCGCGATACATCGTTGCCAGCTCGTCAGACTGCTCGAGAGCTTTTTCGAGAGTAATGCCGATCTCGAACGGCACGAGCTTGGCGATCCGGTCGACGAATCCGTAAGGCTGGCTCAGCACACGGCCGCAGTCGCGAATCACGGCTTTCGCCGCCATCGTGCCAAACGTAATGATTTGCGACACGCGCTCCCGACCGTATCGTTGCGCCACGTAGTCAATGACATCGTCGCGCCCTTCCATGCAGAAGTCGACGTCGAAGTCCGGCATCGACACGCGCTCGGGATTGAGAAAGCGTTCGAACAGGAGATCATGTTCCAACGGGTCCAGGTCGGTAATGCCCAACACCCAGGCTACCAGCGAGCCGGCACCGGAACCGCGACCCGGTCCGACCGGCACGTCATTCTCGCGGGCCCAGCGTATGAAGTCCGCGACGATCAGGAAGTATCCCGGGAAACCCATCGATTGAATGACATCCAGTTCGCTTCTCAGGCGCTCGAGGTACGGCGCACTGAATGCCGGCCGCTCCTTTTCCGGTATCTTGCGAACCGCGTAGATCGTCTCGAGAGCGGCATCCAGTCCGCGGCGCGCTTCGACTTCGAGGAACTCCGCTTCCGTCTGCCCGTCGGGAACCGGGAATGCCGGCAAGACACTCTCGCCGAGCCGCAGGTCGAGGTTGCAGCGCCGCGCTATCTCAACGGTGTTGGTGAGTGCCTCAGGCGCGTCGGCAAACAGCTCTGCCATCTCCTCGGGCGTGCGCAGGTATTGTTGTGGGCTGTATCTCCTGGGCCTGTCTGCATCCGACAGAACGCGCGAATCGTGAATACAAACGCGCGCTTCGTGCGCATTGAAATCGTCCGCGCTGAGAAAGCGCACATCGTTGGTCGCCACGACGGGAACCCCGGTCTCGCTTGCGAGTTCCAGGCTTGCGCGCACGCAATCCTCCTCCCCGGAGCGGCCGGTACGAATCAATTCGAGATAGAAACGATCCGGAAAAATCTCTCGCCAGTGGGCCAGCAGCACCTTCGCCTGTTGCCTGTGATTCGCGTGGAGCGCGTGGCCGATATCGCTGTGCAGACCGGCAGACAGCGCGATCAGGCCCTGACAGCTCTTCGCTGTCAGCCATTCACGCCGCGCGAGCGGTTCACCACGGACCTGGCCCTCAATGTAGCTGCGCGTCACGAGTTCCGACAGGTTGCGGTAGCCATCGTTGTCCTGCACGAGCAACAGCAATGTGTATGGACGGTCCGGCTCATCCTCGTTGAGGATACGCAGGTCGAGTCCGATGATGGGCTTTACGCCCGCGGCGATGGCCTTGCGATAGAATTTGACAAGGCCGAACAGGTTGTTCTGGTCCGTCAGAGCGACAGCGGGC
>JAOUNK010000394.1 GCA_029881015.1 Gammaproteobacteria bacterium
GGTGCTCAACCGCCAGATGCAGACGGCCCTCAACGGCATCGCGTTCCTGCCGTTCGGCAAGCTCATCGACGAGTGGCGCTGGGGAGTGTTCTCGGGCGAGATTACGCCGGACAACTACAACCAGGCTTGGTGGGACCTGAGAACGAAGTACCAGGGTATCGCGCCGGCTGTCGAACGCACGGAAGCGGACTTCGACCCGGGCGCCAAGTACCACATCCCGACCAACGTGCCGTACTCGCGTTATTTCCTCGCGGCCATCCTGCAGTACCAGTTCCATCGTTCGCTCTGCGATACCGCCGGGTACGAGGGCGACCTGCATGACTGTTCCATTTACGGCAGCAAGGAAGCCGGCGACAAGTTCTACGCCCTGCTCGAGGCCGGCGCATCCCAGCCCTGGCAGGACACGCTCGAGGCCATGACCGGCTCGCGTGAGATGGACGCCACGGCGATCATCGATTATTTCGCACCGCTTATGGAGTACCTCGAGGAGCAGAACGCAGGCAGATCCTGCGGCTGGTAGGCACCCACGCATCGGTCAGAGCCCTTGCCACAAGGGCTCTGACCCCGCCCCTGATGTGCCAATTTGGGGTCCGATCAAGTAAGCTTCCCGTATAACAAGAACGGGGATTCCTCATGTCTGCACAAAAACAAGCCGCCGCTCAAGGCGGTTTTCTCGGCACCGTAGAACGTGTCGGCAACAAGCTTCCCGACCCGGCCGTGCTGTTCATCGCGCTGCTGTTCATCGTCTGGATACTGTCGTGGTTGTTGTCCTATTTCACGTTCAGTTACATCGATCCTCGCACCCAGGCACCGATCGAGGTGGCCAACCAGCTTACCGGATCGGCACTCACGGCATTCATGACCGGCTTCGTGACGAATTTCGTCACGTTTGGCCCGATCGGCACCGTGCTGGTCGCCATGCTCGGCATCGGCGTTGCCGAGCATTCCGGCTTCATCACGACCGGCATTCGCGCATTGTTGAACGTCACGGCCAAGTGGTTGCTTACGCCGATGGTCATTCTCGTCGGCATCATGAGCCATTCCGCTGTCGATGCCGGCTACGTCCTGGTCATCCCGATCGGTGGCGTGATCTTCTATGCCGCGGGACGCCATCCGCTTGCCGGTATTGCGGCCGCGTTCGCCGGTGTGTCCGGCGGATTCTCTGCAAACTTTCTGCCCGCCGCACTCGATCCGCTGCTGCAGGGCCTGACGCTGGGTGGCGCACGGCTGCTCGACCCGGCTATCGAAGTCAATACGCTTAACAATTACTTCTTCACCGCGTCCTCGTCGTTCCTGATAATCGGCCTCGGCTGGTGGATCACGGACCGAATCGTCGAACCACGCGTCGCGAACACGCCGATCGACGGCAACGCCGAAGACCTGCCGGAACTTCACGACCTGAAACCCGAGGAGCGCAAGGGCCTGCGGTGGGCATTGTTCGCCATGCTGCTCGGCATCGTCATTCTCGCCGCCACACTCGTGCCGGAAACATCGCCGTGGCGCGACGCAAACGGCGAGCTCGTGTCCTTCGGCGCGCCGATCATGCAGTCGATCGTTGCGCTGATTTTCTTCCTGTTCCTGATACCGGGCATCGTGTTCGGTTACGTCGCGGGCACGATGAAGGGCATCAAGGACGTCATCGATGGCATGTCGCACTCGATGCAGACGATGGCGTACTACCTCGTCATCATGTTCTTCATTGCGCAGTTCGTGTACGCGTTCAACGCATCAAACCTCGGCACGCTGCTGGCGCTCGCCGGCGCCGAAATGCTCAAGAGCCTGGAGGATTATCCTTCGGTCCTGATTGTCGGCATCGTGTTGCTGACCGGCTTCGTCAACCTGTTCGTCGGCTCGGCGAGCGCCAAGTGGGGGCTGCTGGCGCCGATCTTCGTGCCGATGCTGATGGCGCTGGGCGTCTCGCCGGATCTAACGCAGGCCGCGTATCGCGTCGGCGACTCCAGCACGAATATCATTACGCCGCTGATGCCGTATTTCCCGCTTGTCGTGGTCTACTGCCAGCGCTATGTCAAGAACACCGGTATCGGCACGCTGGCGGCCATGATGCTGCCCTATTCGCTGTGGTTCCTGGTTACCTGGACGATCTTCCTGCTGATCTACTACGCGATCGGAATACCGCTCGGTTTCGCGGCCAGCTACACGTATCCACCTACCTAGGGCAAACACATGTACGACTTCGAGAAACTCGGCGCGTTTTACCTCGGCAAGCGCTATGACATGGAAGCCGACGCGCTTACCGACGAGCCGGTCCTCTACGACTCCAAGGACCTGACGACGCATGCCGCCATCATCGGCATGACGGGCTCGGGCAAGACGGGGCTCGGCATCGGCATTCTCGAAGAGGCCGCGCTCGATCACATCCCCGTGATCGCTATCGACCCGAAAGGCGACATGGGCAACCTGTTGCTCACGTTTCCGCAGTTGAAGCCCGAGGACTTTCGCCCGTGGATCAACGAGCGCACGGCGCTCGACAAGGGGCAGACGCCGGACGAGTTCGCGGCGGCGCAGGCGGCGCTCTGGAAGAAGGGGCTCGGGGAGTGGGGCCAGACGGGCGAGCGCATCGCGCAGCTGCGCAAGAATGCCGATCTCGCCATCTATACACCGGGCAGCAACTCAGGGTTGCCCGTGTCCGTGCTGCACTCTTTCGACGCACCCGCGCAGGCACTGATCGACGACGTCGACCTGTATCGCGAACGCGTGCAGGCGACGGCAACCAGCATACTGACGCTGCTGGACATGGACGCCGACCCGGTCTCGAGTCGCGAGCACATTCTTATCTCGCGGCTGCTCGACAACGCGTGGCAGGAAGGTCGCAACCTGGATGTTCCGGCACTCATCGGGGAAATTCAGAACCCGCCGATTGCCAAGGTCGGCGTCATGAACCTCGATTCGTTCTTCCCCGCCAAGGACCGCTTCACGCTGGCCATGGCGCTGAAC
>JAOUNK010000395.1 GCA_029881015.1 Gammaproteobacteria bacterium
CTGCGCCCCGAGAGCCGCGGCAGCGTGACGTTACACGATGCCAACCCGCGCTCCGCGCCGCGCATCGACCCGCGCTACCTGAGCGCCGGCGACGACCTGCAGCGCACGTTGAAGGGCGCGAGACTGATTCACCGCATCCTGGACGCGCCGGCGTTCGAACGCGTCATTGGCCCAGGCATGTATGTGGACGGCACGGCGGACGACGACGAGATGATCGACGATATCCGGCGCCGTGGCGATACGATTTACCACCCTGTCGGGACCTGCCGCATGGGCTCGGACGAGGCTGCCGTTGTCGACCCGTTCGCCCGGGTGCGCGGTGTGAACGGCCTGCGCGTCGTCGACGCCTCCATAATGCCAACGCTGGTATCGGGCAATACCAATGCGCCGACCATCATGATCGCGGAAAAGATCGCGGACGCGATCAGGCAGAACCCAGTCGATCGCTGATGTAGTCGTACTCGTCGGCGATGAGGCGGCTGCAGTCCCTCGCCACGAACTCAGCCAGGGTCTTGCCGACGAACGGAATGCCGCACTCGATCGTCATGTGAACGTGATTGACGCAACCGTCGTCCAGCGGTTCCAGCTGGAGCGTTCCCGTGATGGTGACCGGGACATTGGCAATATCGATGACGAGGTCCGCCTCATACACAGCGTCATCGCAACACCGCCATTCCTCGGACTGCTCCACGGTGTTCCAGGGCTGCAGGAACTTGCTGAGAATACCGGGCACGTCGGCCGGCAACTCGCGGACGAAGCTCACGGCCGCGCCGTCCGCAGTCTTTCGGCATTCCTCGATACGAATGTTCCGCGCACCCAATGCCTTCTGTTTTGCCCGGATCGCTTTCTTGTCCGTAAACAACGCATACACGGCATTCGTGCCATGCGCGTACTCGTGGTCTCGACGGATCTCCATGCTAGCGGTTACGCCCCATCTTCTCGTGGCTGCTGACCCATTCGTGCGCCAGTATCGCGGACGACAACGACAAGTCGCCAGCCAGTACGACAGCCGCGATGATCTCGGCAAATTTGTTTACCTTGCCGTTGCCGTAGCAGTCCATCATCTCGAGGCATTCACGTTGTGTCGGCAGGCCCGTGCCCCCGCCGTAGGTCGCACAGATCAATGCCGGCAGTGTCACCGACGAGTATAGATCCCCGTTGTCGAGTAACTCGAAATAGGTCATTCCCGCGTGGGATTCAGAAACGTTTGCCGCGTCCTGGCCCGTGGCGATGAACATCGCGGCAATACCGTTCGCGGAATGGGCGCCGCTATAGACAGCGCCGGACAGGTGCGTGCCGATACCTGCGATCTGCCGGAACCTGTACAACCATTCCGGTTCGATGCGAAGAAGCTCTTTTGCCACCTCCTTCTTCAGGACGAATTCCGCGACGACACGTTTGCCGCGCGTCTGGATCATGTTCATGCTCGAGTGTTTCTTGTCCGTGTCGATGTTGCCGGACAGGATGTAGCGTGGTTTCGCCGGGTGATGCGCGCGGATCCACTCGCAGGCGTACAACGTAGCTTTGCCGGTCATGTTCTGGCCGGCCGCGTCGCCCGTCGTGTAGCAAAACCGCGTGTACAGCATCTTGGCGACGATGTATTTCTCGATCTCTATGAGTCGGGGCACGTCCACCGACGCCTTGACGACGCCACGAATCGCATCGATGTGCTCCTCCAGCCACTTGCCGAATTCGCGCGCCTCCATTGCATTATCGAACAGGAATACCGGTGCCCTTTGCATAGACTGCTTGACCACCGTGGTTCTGGCGCCACCGCATTCGCTGATGACACGCATACCGCGGCTGTAGCTCGCGACGAGCGTTCCCTCGGTGGTGGCCAGGGGAATGTAGAAATTACCCTTGGCATGTTCGCCGTCCATGAGCAGCGGCCCGGCGATACCGATCGGCATCTGTGCGGTACCGATGAAGTTCTCGATGTTGCCGTTGGTGACCGCGGGATCGATCGTGTAACTCGATACCGTGTCCATCGTGCGGCCCGTCATTGCCTGAATGAAAGCCGCACGCTGCGAGGCCATCTCGCGCGTGTGATCGTTGTTCTTATCGCGTGGAATACGGTCGGATTTCGACATGATGTTCTCCGGTAAATATTTCGTCGCGGCCTACAGCATTTCTTCAAGTTCGGCCAGTGACAACTCCAGGTAGTCGATGAGACGCTGCACCTGGGGCACCGTGCTGCGGCAGGCGATAATGCCGAAGTCGAGGTTGCCGTGATAACTGACAAACGTGATGTTCAATGCGAAGCCGTGGAAGACTGCAGAAACAGGATACGAGCCGAGCAAGGGAGCGCCGTTCCAGTAAAGCTGCTCCCTGGGACCCGGGACATTCGAGATGACCGTGCTGACCGGTGGGAACCAGTCCGCGACGCCCATCATGCTGGTGATAAACAGTGGCGTCTGCATCAGGGTCGCGTACAGGCCGGCTTCCCGGCGCGTGAGTTGGCCGAGCATCTCCTTGCCGGCACGCGTCGACTCCGTGATTGCCTCGAGCCGGTCCATCGGATCCTCGTGGCGCGTACCCAGGTCGGCGATGATATAGCTGATCGCGACCGACGAATCGAAATCGTCTTTCTCCCTGACCGACACCGGCACCAGCGCACGCAGTGAATGTTCGGGGAGTTCGCCCTGTGCCTCGAGGTAACGCCGCAATGCACCCGAGCACATCGCCAGGACGATATCGTTAAGCGTGACGTCGGCTGCCTCGCTGACCGCCCGGATGCGATCGATACTCCATGACTGGGCCACGAAGCGTCGTGAACTCGAAACCTCGGTATTGATCATCGTGTGCGGAACATGCCGCCAGGGTACCGCGAGGCCTTCGCCGATACCCAGCCACGTCGCCGCATAGTTCTTGATCACGCCAAGGAAATGCGCCGATGTGTCGAACTGCGTCTTGAAGAATTCCGCCATCGTCTTGAGTTCGAACTCGCTCGGC
>JAOUNK010000396.1 GCA_029881015.1 Gammaproteobacteria bacterium
AGTAGCGCGAGTCCAAGCGCCATGACGACGACGGCAGCCCAAACTGGCCAAGCAAGCAATGCGCTCCCGACAGCGGTGACAAGGAGCAGCATCTCGATTGCGATACGGACTGGACCTGGCGTCGCAATCCCCGTCGTTGTCTTGTCGCCCGGGGTGTTGAACAGTGAGGGTAAACCCACGAGTGTCGACGAGCGTCCCCGACGCGTGGAATCTACTCATAGATGTGACCCTGGGCGGAACCCAGCAACAGGTCCCCATGCACGTGCATCCCCTCGATGACCAGATCTACTGGTTCACCGACTGCGGTCAACCGTCGGGCTAGAACGCCGAGTTCTCCGAGAAGGACCCGGAGCTGGTGTTCGACCTGGCAAAAAGGCTGCGAGCTGGGTAGGCGCTCCGTTAGAAGAGCGTCCCGCCGTGGGCGGAGATGGCGACGGATCCCTGCCCGCTACTCTGCTGGCTCGTGAGTGGAGGTGAGGCATGTACGGGTTGATAAGCCGGATCACGGCTGTGAGAGGTCGGCGGGCTGATCTCGCAGCAATCCTGGCCGGAATCAGTGACATGCCGGGTTGTCTCAGCTACATCGTCGCTCTCGAGGATTCTGACTCTCGGGCGATCTGGGTCTCCGAGGTGTGGGAGAGCGCTGAGGCCCATTCCGCCTCCCTTGGCATTCGCGCCGTACAGGAGGCGATCGAGCAGGGCCGGCCACTTATCGAGAGATTCGATCAGCGCATCGAGACCAAACCTACCGGCGGCATTGGCCTGCCCTGACAAGAACCCGTTCGTGTCGCCAACGCAAGGAACGTCGCCCAAGACAATCGACTCGGCTGGATAAGCGTCACCTTCAGGCGTCCAGTTCCTTTGGTGAGCCGAGGACCTGTCTACCGGGTCAGTTCTGGTTTCCTGGTGGCTATCGGGTTGGGGACAATGCCGCGGAGGTCTAGAGCTCGTGTGTAAACGCCTTGCTCAACCTTCTCCGACTTGGAACGCCTGGGGGCCCCGGCCATGTGTCGGTGAGCGTGCATAACACCTACCGTCCGGCTGTGATGAGCTCCGAAACGTGCAGCCGGACGGCGTCACGGGCGCCGTTGAAGCGAACCGTGCGCACCATCGGGGAGGGAAGGAGGCCGATCACATCGTCGATGTCCGCCACTGCCGGTTCGTCGACCCGGAGGCTCCGACCTTCGAGGTCGACAACGGCTTCTCCGGCGGCCAGCAGGTTGCGGAGCCAGTCGACCTCGGTGCCGTACGGCAGCGGGATGATGACATCCTGATGGGATCGGTGGGCTATCACCGGCGTGGCGTAGGCCGTCCCGGATCGGCGCCCGACGTGATGGACGATGGCGGAGAGGCCGGATCGTCCCGAGAACGGGAGCATCAGCGGATTGATCAGATACTTTTTGGAGTGTCTGGCGAGGCGCAGTGCCCGGGGGCTGCGACTACGCCAAGCCCAGACCGTGAACGCCGTCTCCGCGACCCAGACGACCAGGACAACTCCCAGAATCACCAACAACGCTTTGGCAATCTTGCGCATTATGCCTCCTTCGTGCGGAGCGTTTGGGCCACTAGACGGTCAGGAAACGGATCAGGGGTGGATTGACCCGGTCAGGGAATTCGTAGTGCGCCAGGTGTCCGGCCCCTTCGAGTTCGTGGTACTCGATCTCGGGGATCAGGTCACGTAGCCGGCGCATGGAATCCCCGAAGAGCTTCTGGTCGACAGTTCCCCAGGTGAGCAGCACGGGAATTCCTTGGTCCCTGACGCTTTCGTAGCAAGCGGTGGCGTCCTGGAGTCCGTCACCCCTCCAGTTGGCCAGGATGGCCCGCTGTTTCCCCGAGAAGCGGAACTGCTCGGCGACCTCACGCTCCAGCGCGGTTCTGGTGTCAGCGGACACAATATCCTTGGCACGGTCGATGAACTTGGCGTCTCCCATGAGCTGCAGAAGGAGTTCTCCGACGAAGGGAGTCTTGACGAGCCGAGCCCCGATACCTCGCGAGCCCGCGAAATCATCGAAGAATGGCGATAGCAATGCGAGCTTCTTGACCTTGCCCGGGTTCTCTGCCGCGAAGCAAGCGCCGGTGCTTCCCCCCTGAGAGCTTCCCACCAGAGAAACCGGATAGGGGATGTCCAGACTGCCCAACAGGTCGGCGAGCTGGGCGTTGTAGAAGCGCCGATCGTATGTGCGCAGTTTGGGCCGGTCAGAGAGACCGTGCCCGAAGACGTCGTATCTGAGCACCCGGAATCCGGCTGCACACAGATCCTCGATCGTGTGGTCCCAGGTCACATAGGGCGCAGCGTTGCCATGAATCAGCACGACACACTCATCGTTTGATCCGCCCCGCAGTTCGTAATGCGTGACCCCTGCCGACAGCTCCACGAAGCTTCCGGGCAGGCCTTTGCGCGTCTTCGCCGTCAGGTCGGGTTTTCTCGTGCCGAACACTTCGATCACTTCCCCTCATCTGTCGAATACCGGCCGCTCCACACCGGTCGATCTGTAGTCCATAGGTGAGGCCGGCGGTGCAACCACAACACACCTCGATTATCCGTCGTGCCGGCATCCCTGAGAAGGAGGCAAAGCAGCGGGCGACCAGAATTCGAAATGGTGAGAATCCAGACAACCGTGGAATTCGGTGGTGACCGTTGATGACCGGTGGTATCGATTTTGCGTTCACACGGCAGCGGTCGCGGACCGCTGCGCGGTCCGTCGTTCTATCCCAGAAGCGCCCACGATTTGCTTCATCCCCAACGGAACTCGGGGACGAATAGGTTCGACTCTCCCGGCACGCCGTACTTGATCACGGTGAAGCACAACAACGCTGCCGCCAGGGGGACCGGGTGGGTGGCATACATGGAGCGCGACCCGAATGTGGCGACATCGGTTTCGTGCTCGCGCAACGCCCAGGTCGGCGTGCGACGATCCTTGCCGTTGGTCG
>JAOUNK010000074.1 GCA_029881015.1 Gammaproteobacteria bacterium
TCGCCGGCTTGCCAACGATCCCACATCAAAACGCACTCTGCCTCGGTGAAGTATCTTCTCTTCCGGTACCCCATCTGCAACACCTCCTGCTCTAGTGTTAGAGTCTAGGTGTTGCATTGACCGATTGAAGTCACAGCCGTTTTCGGAAGATTTCGATTTCTCCAAACAAGACGCTCAGGCGGCCGCTATTGGAGGAAGCAGCCGCTCGCTCTGGGCGGCCACTCCGGACCCAAACGTGCTACTTGTCAAGCAATGTGACGGAGTTAATGTACCGGTCTGATGGTTGACGTGGACCACAAATCGGCAAGTTGCGACCTGGAAAGTGACAGAGTTAATTTCCCCGGGGTCAGCAGCTGGGAGTCCTTTTCAGTGAGTCACCGGTGGCGTCTAACTAAGCTAACTTATACTTTCGGCCCGTTTCGTATTCCGAATCAAGAATGCGATGACAACCAACTGACTCAGCCAACCGATCCACGCCTCAATCGGAAAATTGGCCATGCCAGGAAAAGGAACCTGTGCTACGACCGCACCGACGAGCGCCAGGACAAACATTTGAGAACGCAACTGGCTCGCCTATTCATCGTATGCCCTCGCAATGTTGTTGTCAGGATCTTGTCTTGCAGCTGGTTCTTGAGAGGAAATACTATGTGAGGCAATTGTCTGAGCCTCATGCTCGCAAACATCAGGCTATTATCAGGTGACGGTCAGGTTTTTCTCAGGCCGAATGACCCGGGTAGGGATAGTATGACAGTCGTACCGAACCGCGACTGCCGCATGGGAGAAAACTATGAAAGCGACGGCACGAAGTACCAGTGGCGCTGTCCTGATGCTTGCCATCATCCCCATCATCGTGGGCCTGCTGGCCTGTATGCCCGTACCCGTCGGCGACCCGGAGCGCAGCCGCATCGATCCGGCGATGAATGGCGTCTGGGCCTTGACCGCAGACGGTGACGACGACGGCTACTACCTGTTTCGCCCCTGGGACAAACGCACCTGGCTCGTTGTCGGGGTCGAGAAGGGCGGCGAGGTCATCAAGCCCGCCACTGTCTACAAGGCCTGGCTCGCCAGGCTTGGCGGCGAGACCTTCATGACCTGGGAACTGGCCGGCGGTTTCGACGCCGAGGGGGGCTTTACTCCCGAGTACTGGTTCGTGTTTCGGGTCGCCAAGGACAACGCAGACCGGGTCAGGCTGAACTCGCTAGACTACGACTACGCGGGATTCGAGGCGTTTCCGGACCCGGATGACTACGACGGCAACTACGTGCAAGACATGCGCCGCAAGGTCGAGCGCGTGATCAGGAAGAACGTCGACGATGAGGCCATGTACGGCGATTCCCTCGAGTTGCGCAGGCTCACGGGCGACGAGCTGGCAGAAGCATCGAAACGCTTCGGGAAGGTCGTCGCCTACGAGTAGCAGGGCCATGTACCCGCATTTCGATTCGACAACCTGGGTGACGCCTTTCGGCCTGATCTTCCTGGCAGCGATCTTCACGGCCTGGTTCTTTGCGCGGCGCAATGCCAGGGCAATATCGCTGGACCCCTCGCACGTCGACCTGCTGATCCCGATCACAATTATTGCCGGCGTTGCTGGCGCTACCGTGGTGGCCATGCTCCTGTCGGTGGACGAGGGCATCCGCGTTCGCCTGTTCAGCGTTATCGGCGCGGGAACCATTGCCCTTCTTGTCTACAGCCGTATTGCGCGACTGCCGTTCGCGCGCCTGCTCGATGTATTCGCGCTACCCGTGCTCGCTGCCCTCATGGTGCATCGCATCGGCTGCTTCCTCGCGGGGTGCTGCTGGGGCGATGTCGTGTCCAACGGCTTCGTTCGGGGCATCGAGTATCCGCCCGGCAGCTTCGCCTACGAGCAACACGTCGACAAAGGGCTTATCGACCCCGGTGCACTGTCGTCACTACCCGTGCACGCGGTGCCGCTCTACGAAGCTGCGCTGCTGCTCGCCTTGCTGCTCGTACTGTCGAGGGTGTCCTGGCGCCGCCTCGCCACGGGCACCATTACGATTCTGACTGTCTCTAGCTACGTGCTGATTCGGTTTTTCCTGGAGTACCTCCGGGCCGACAGCGAGGCCGTGCTGGGCAACCTGACCGTCATCCAGCTACAGTGCATCGTCCTGATGTTCGGGGTCCTGCTCTTGTCCCGCGAGAGACTGCTCCTGCTCAGGACCCGCCGGCCGAGTCGCTAAGCAGCTTCCTGAGCCAGATGCGGGCGAGCTTGAACTCGCGCCGTGTTGTCGATTCGGAGATGCCGAGCGACTGACCGACTTCTTCCTGCGTCAGGCCGCCAAAATAGTACAGCTCGAGCACATTGGCCTTGCGTGCATCCATCTGGGCGAGCTGTTTCAGGGCCTCATCCAGTGCGAGTACGTCTTCGTCGGCGTCGTTCCTGCCCAGAAGAGATTCATGCAGCGTTACCTTCAGCGCGCCGCTACCGCGCTTCAGGGCGGTGCGGCTCTTGGCGTGATTTACCAGCAGTCGCCGCATCATCCGCGCGGCCAGTGCAAAGAAATGACTGCGGTTCTGCCACTCGACATCGGCGCCGACGAGCTTCTCGTAGGCCTCGTGCACCAGCGCCGTGGGTTGCAGGGTATGTCGTGCGTTCTCGCCTTGGAACACGCCGCGCGCGATGCTCTTGAGCTCGTCGTAGATCAGCGGTGCGACCGCGTCACGAGCCACGTCATCGCCGGCTGACCAGCGGTTGAGAAGTTGCGTGATGTCGTCTGTCACGGCGCGCCCCGGTCTACAGGCCTGTGCCCGAGGTTGTGAGCGCCTCATTCCAGTCGGCAGTGATGCGGTCGCGTGCCGCGTTCGCCGGACCCCGGATTGACGTCGCCCGGTGCGGGTCGCCACCCTGTTCAAACGCATCGGCTAACAGCAAACGACGGTTGACGTTGTCGAGGTGGTCGCGGCCGATCGACGTCTCGGTCATTGCGATCGCCTGTTCGAGGAATTCGATCGCGTCGGCAGCCGTGCCTTCCGCGAGCGCTACCTGGCCCAGTCCGGTCAGGGCCTGCGCAGCGGTTGGATGTTCCCCGGCGTCATTGGTGCGCAGGATGTCGAGTGCCTCTTCGAAGGCCGCACGGGCGTCTGCCGGCCGGCCCTGGCGAAGTATCACATCGGCCAGATCGATGTGCGCCAGCTGCGTAAACGCATGGTCTTTGCCAATCTGGTCTTCGCGGATAGTGAGCGCCTGTTGCATGAGACTTTCGGCGCCCTCGAGATCGCCGCGATCACGGGCGACCTTGCCCAGGCCGACCAGCGTCACGCTGCGGTCGAAATGCCCCGCGGGCTTGTCGATGCGTGCGTATATGTCCTGCGCCCGCTGAAACGCCTGGTCAGCGAGTGCCGTCGCCCCCAGGTTGGCCAGCATGTCGCCGTGGCCATTGAGCCAGTAGGCCACCGTGTCGTGCACTTCACCGGTCTGCTCAATCTGCAGCGCGACGAGTTCGTTGAACAGCCGATGCGCTTCTTCATAGTGTCCGAGCTTCCCCAGGGTATGGGCGAGCGGATACATGTAGAGCGGCAACTGCCAGTCCGAGCCGTCGGATACACGCCGAAGAATTTCCACGGCCCGGCGATAATAGTCAATCGCTTCGCGATAGTCGCCGAGATCGGTAAGCGTGATGCCGATGTTCTGCATCGCAGACGCGAGTCGGATATCGTCGGGACCCAGGCGCGCGGACACCAGCTCCAATACCCGCTCCTCATATTCAATCGCTTTGCGCGGCTCGCCGACGACCTGATGATAAGTCGCCAGTGAGCTGTAAGGGCAGCGGAACTCGTAGTCGTCCTCGGGTAGCAGCGCCTGGTAACGCTCGAGTGCAAATGTCGTATTCTCATACATCGCGTCGTAGTCGCCGTTACGGTAGTACAGGTAAGCTGCCTGGCAGGCGATGCGGGCCACCGTCAATGACTGCGTACCTGTTGTCTTGACGGCCATCCCGCGTGCCTGATCAAGCGCCGCAAGACCGTCTGCGTAGCGTCCCTGCGCCAAGCGCAGTTTCGAGAGCGTGCGCAGCGCATTAACGTGATCCACGGGCGACTCGATACGCTCGTAGATCGAGAGCGCTTCGACAATGAGCGCTTCCGCTCGCTCCAGCTGACCGACGTTGGTCAGGACCTGGGTTATCGTGCCCAACAAGCGTGCTCGTACCAGCGGATCCAGGGAGGTGTCCGACGCCACCTTGTCTGCGCCAGTTGACACCAGTTCGGCCACGGTCAGTCCTTCCTGGCTGCGCTGGTAGTGATCGCTATCGACGAACAAGCCCGTCAGGAAATCGGCCGTTTGCTGCGCGACCTCGCGTTCGGTTTCGATGCGTGCCGTGTAGAACGCTGTGAGTCCCACGGCGGAAACGACGAGCAGGCTCGTGAGGGCAACCGGCAACCGGTGCCGGGCGATGAACTTGTGCGCCCGATAGCCGAACGTATCGCCGCGCGCGCGTATCGGCAGTTGCTCCAGGTAGCGCTCGAGGTCTTCAGCCAGTGCGTCGACGGTTGCGTACCGGCGCTCGGGCTCCTTGCGCAATGCCATCAGCAGGATGGTGTCGAGATCGCCGCGCAGCGCTTTCTTTTGGCGCAGCAACCATTTTTCGGGAGCCGTATTGTCGGCGCGGGTCACGGCGCTGCTCGGGGTCTCGGCGGGCATCGAGAGAATCGCGGCCTCGATGTCGCGCGGATGGTCGCTGGTTGGCGTGTAGGGCAGACGCCCTGTGAGCAGACGATACAGCAGCAAGCCAACGCCATAGACATCGGCCGCCGTGCTGACGGGCCGGCTGCCGAGTTGCTCGGGACTCGCGTACAGCGGCGTCAGTGCGCGCCGGTCCGCTCGTGTCAGCTCCCCATCGGAACCATCCTGCTCCAGCAGTTTGGCAATCCCAAAGTCGAGCAGGCGCGGTGCACCGCTGGCATCCACGAGGATATTGCTGGGCTTGATGTCCCGGTGGATGACGAGTTGGTTGTGCGCGTACTGCAGGGCGCCGCAGACGTCGATGATCAGTCGAATGATGCTGGCGTTGTCGAGCTTGTTGCGGGAACAGTAGTCGGCGATGTTCTCGCCTTCGATGTACTCCATGACGATATACGGCAGGCCGGCCTCGGTCATGCCGCCGTCAACAAGGCGTGCAATGTTGGCGTGGTTCAGTGTCGCGAGAATGCGTCGCTCGGCGACGAAGCGAGCCTGGGCCACCGGATCGTGCAGGTGGCTGTGCAAAACCTTGATGGCCACACGCTGGTCGAAGTCCGCGCCATCGCGCTGCCCTGCGTACACGACCCCCATGCCGCCTTCCGCAATCTTGTCCGTGATGCGGTAGTGGCCGACCGATGTGCCGATGGCCGAATCCGCAGCACGAGCCTTCGCCGTGGCAATCGACGACGCGAGTCCGCCGGTCTGCTCGGCGTCGTACTGCAGAAGCTCGAGCAGATCCGCCTCGAGCTCGGGTTCGTCGCGACAGTTTTCTGCCACCCAGGTTTCGCGTTGGTCGGCAGGCTCCTGGAGCGCCTCTGCGAGCAGTTCGTTGAGGCGCTTCCAGCGCTTTTCGTCAGTTGTCATCATGCCAAGAATATAGTACGAGGCGGCTAGCAGGAACCGCCACGTACAACGCTAGTCCTGGTAGATCACGGCAACCGTACCGGCGATCGCTGACGTACTGGCGAACTTGTACAACGAGTGCTTGCCATTGCTGGCATTACCCACGGCCAGGTCCGTCTTGCCATCCGAGTTGAAGTCGCCGGTCGCGAGCGAGAATCCGTAGCGCATGCCGGTTCTCGGCAGTCCGTCGCTGCGGAAATGACGTTCATCGAGATACTGGTGACCGTTGTGCGTCAAGCCGGTGCCATTGGAACCGTACAGCACCAGGACCGTGCCCGCGTCAACGTAGTTCTTGTCGTTCTTCTTGAGATCCTCACCCGGCACACCGATGACCAGGTCGTCGATTCCGTCGTCGTTGAGATCGCCGACAGCCAGTGCCGCGCCGAAGAGATCACCGGCCTCTACCGCGCCCGTGATGTTCTTGGTCTTCTGGTGGAACGACGCATGCCGGTTTGCCTGTCTGCCGCTTATCGTGCCCGTGACCAGGCCTCCGGAGGACTCATTGGAAAACCGTCCATCGTACCCGTAGAGAATGTGAACCATGCCGGCATTCTTGACATCGCCGATGGCCTCCCCGGGTACACCGATGGCGAGATCATCAACACCGTCGCCGTCGAAATCGCCCGCCGCGAGCGCGGCACCGAAGTAGTCGCCGGATTCCATGCCACCTGAAACGCCCTCCAGGTTTTGGGTTATCCACTCGTTCCCCAGCAGACCGAGCCCGCCCTCTTTGACGGCCGTCGCATCATAGGCTTTGCCGTAGACGATATTGACGCCTCCGGCATTGGCAACATTGTCTTTGCTCGAGAGTGCATTACCTGTCCAGTTGTCCCTCGGCACGCCGATGGCCAGATCGCTGGTGCCATCCCCATTGAAGTCGCCTGTCGCAAGCGCTGTACCGAAACGTTCTTTTTCCTTGCGGTCGCCCGACAGGTTCTGCTGGCTCCAGGCCGAATCGTTGAAATGCGTAAAGCCCTCTGCGCAATAGTCGAGGTCTGTATTGACGTCGCCCATAACCACATTGACACCGCCTGCGTCGTCATAGGATCCAATGTCCTCGTGAGGCGCGCCAATGGCGATGTCGATACCGCCGTCATCGTTGAAGTCGCCGATCGCCAATGCGGCACCGACATTGTCGTAGGCCTCGACTTTTCCCTTGATGTTGAACATGCCCTGGTGAAACTGATCCATGGGGGTCCAGTCCTTGGCCAGTTGACCGAAAATCGTTTTGCAGTATGTCTCGCCGGCACGCCCAATGAAATTGACCATGCCGGCGTTTTTTGTCTCGCCGATGTCTTCGCCCGGAACGCCGACAAAGAATTCCTTCCTCGAGTGCCCCACGATGGCATGGCCGAAGCGATCACCCGTCTCCGCGCCACCACGGACCTTCGTATTGCCGGTGCCATCGAAGAACTGACTGGGATACGACTTGCCCTGGTACCATTTCTCGGTCTTGGTCGGGTCGAGCGCGCCATCGGTCTTGCGAACCTGGAATACGGCGCCGGCCTTCTTGCCACTTATCGAGTATCGGGGCGCACCGATCAGCAAGTAGTCCCCGGCCGCTCCTACCGAGTAGCCAAACTCGGAATCCACCTGTTGCGTCTGGCCGAGTGATGCCAGCGTGAATTCGTCCACATTGTTGCGGTCGAGATCGGCCAGTGCAGGCGGGGAGGCGAGCAGCGCACCGGCAGCGAGTGCGATTGATTTTGCCATCGTCGGCTTACCACTCTTCTTCATCGTTTGGGCCTCCCTCGTAGACTTCCTCTCCATTGCCATCATCGTCGTCCGCCGGTGCCGGCTTTTCCTCGGCACGTCCGGGCTGGTAGTTACCGCGCTTTTCCTCAGCGAACGCCTGCGGATCGTCCTGGGAGACGGGCATCAGCGTGTACTGTGCCGGCCCGAGCGCGCCCTGGACATTCACGGAAAGCGTGCCGTCCGGGCCCAGGCGTGCATTCCAGGCGCCCATAAGCGGCAGGTCCTGTCCGGTGTAGTGCCCGGGTTGCGTCCGCCGGATGTCCTTGAGCACGACCATCATTGGCTGTATCCGCAGCACAAACATGTGCAGCCAGGAATCGACGGCGTAGGCACGCCCCGCCTGGATACGAATGCGTTTACCGATCGAGGTGACGACCCATTCGCCGTCGATAGGGGTGACTGCGCCCTGCGGCACCGTATGGGCCATGGGAAGAAAGGCCGGGAGCTCCGGCACGGGCTGCTGGGCCCGGGCGGGCAGCGCCCACAGGCCACAGGTCATAAGACAAATGGCGACGACCGAATGACGCCACAGGGCTCGTGAGCCCGGCAGGCTGTGTCTACGTTGAAATTGCATGAAAACTCTCCCTGTTGGCCCCTCGACGGAGGTGCCCTACCATCCCTAGCAGGGAGTCAGCGAAAAACCGGTCATCGCCGACCGATTTTCTTCAAGCCGCTCGCAAGACCGTGTTTTTCAATTGCATTGGTCAGGAGCCGCCGATCAGGCGTAATTCTCCTGGTACTCCGCCGACGGTTCGGTGACCTGGATTACGTCTACAAGGATGCCGTTCGGATCCTGGACGATGAAGTGGCGCTGTCCCCAGGTTTCAGTCTTGATTTCCGAGACAAGGTCCAAGCTGATTGACGTTAGTCGGTCATACTCGGCGTCCACATCTTCGACTTCAAAATTCAGGATCAGTCCCTGAACGGACTTTCTGAAACCGGGCGGTACGCTGGGATGGTCGCGACTGACCACGGCGAGTTCGAAGGCCGGGTTCGATTTCGACCTGAGACTTACGTACCACTCCGTCTCAAAAGTCATCTCAAACCCGAATTTGTCGGTGTAGAACTTCGCCGTATTCACAACATCGCCTGTCTCGAGAACGGGGTAAAAGCTCAATAGCTGCATATTTGCCGGCTCCTCATTCGGGTAACGAACATACATCGTGTATGTTGCTCAACGTACATACAAAGTGTATGTTTGTCAAATGGCACGAGCACACTCAAAGGTAAGGCAGGGCGAGGAGACAGCAGGGACACTCGTGGACATCGGGATGCGACTGTTTAGCACGCACGGGTTCCACGGTGTTTCTGCGGAGCAAATCGTCGAATCGGCGGGGTTGAGCCGTGGGGCCTTGTACCACCATTTCGGTGGCAAGCTTGGCCTGTTCGAGGCGGTGTTTGTCGAGTGCGAGCGAGAAATTGCGTCTCGGATCGAAGCGGCAGCGCGCCGCAAGCAAGTGTCGGTAGATCAGTTGGTCGCCGGTTCTATTGCCTTCCTGGATGCCTGTGCTGATAGTGCACTGCGACGCATAGTCATTGATGACGCGCCAAGCGTGTTGGGATGGTCTAAATGGCGCGAGATCGACGCTGCCCACGGACTCGCCCTTCTGCGCGGTGCCGTTGAACGCCTGCGTCACGAGGGGAAAATCGAACCGTACAGTGTCGACGCACTGACCTATCTATTGTCCGGCGCCATGAACGAGCTTGCGATGTGGGTTGCCGAATCGAAGGCGCCACAAACAGACTTGCGTGCGGCGAAGCGAAGTATCGAGGCAACCATTCTCGCCATTGCCCGGTAAGCCGCTGTATGCTGTTTAGTCGTTGAAAGGAAGGGTTAACACCGACCAACGTAATGAATGCCGTATCAAGAAACTCAGCTCAGCTAATTTGCATCTGGCTTGCCCTGTTGGCCGTGGCGCCCGGGGTGCAGGCTCAGCAGGCCGACCCATCACTGGTTGCCACCACGGATCGCTATGAATTTCACAGCAACTTCTGGGTCAACCTGCACCATTTTCTGTATGCCCAGGCAAAAAAGCCCGATGACGGGAGACTACCCCGGGGACGCTCACTGAGCCGCGAGCAATGGCAGGCGATGAACGACGCCATCACCTGGTACCGGGAGCACCTCGCGGACAGGGACCTGCTGCTTGATGAGCGCATGTATAACATCAAGCGCGCGCTGATCCGGTACGGGCCAAACGATGTCCCCGATCATGCGGCGGTGACGGAACAACACCGGGCTCGCCTGGAGGCTGCGGCGCGGGTGTACCGCAATCACTACTGGCCACGCCATGACCACCAGAACCGCGCCATCTGGGCCTGGCATGAGAGCCTCATCCGCGCCCTTGAGAACGGCGTGCTGGACCGCATTGCGGACCTCGCGAACGAGCCATGGCCCGACGGTCCCATCCGGGTCGACCTGACCTGGGACGCCAACTGGGCCGGCGCTTATTGCACCACCCGCCCCGTCCACGCTGTCATCACCTCGCGGCAGGGCGGGCCCGACAACAGCTGGCCACCGGGTGGGTGGCTGGAGCTGCTGTTCCACGAGCCTTCCCATGCGCTGATCGATCCGAACAGCTCTGCCGTGGCAAAAGCCATTGCCGCTGCCGCGAATGAGCTGGACATCGAGCCCCCGCGAGGGCTCTGGCACGGCGTGCTGTTCTACCTGTCGGGGTCGGCCACCCGGGAGGGCCTGGCCGCAGAGGGTGTCGAACACAGCCTGCTTATGCACGATGAGGGAATTTTTTCTGACTACCATGCGGCCTTGCTTGCCTGCATGCCGGCCTACCTCGCCGGTGATATCGGCCTCGATGAGGCCATGCTCAGGGTCCTGAAGGTCTTGCAGGCAGACGCGAATTGATGGGCCTCGACCTCAACTCCTTGCCACTCGCCTGGATACTCGAATCGGTGCCGCTATTGCGCCGGAAGGCCTCCTCGCAGCGTCGGCCGTGACCCGGTCAATGAATTTTTTGCGAATTACTTCGACAACTACTTTTCCGTGCTCGGTTCGCCACAGTTATCAACGGATGATGCGCTATTGCGTCGATAGTCGATGACCTCGTTGATTTCAGGTAGGGGTATGGCTTCAGAAAACCACTGTTCTGGCATTGGTGAGAAATCGACCAGCGAGTATTTGTAGTTGAATACACTTTGACCGTCGTGTATCTCGATATGAAAAGGAATGAGCCGCTCCTCTACAGTGCGCCAATCGAGAAAGCGCGATTCGATTTTCGGTGCTTCGGAAAACTCGAACAGCATACCTTCTGGCTTATCAGGGGTCTTGCCGCTCACCATGTGTACAGTGCCACCGAAAGGAAAAGGGCCGCTAATCGTTGAATACAGGCCGCCGCCAAACTCGACATTTTCGTTGTGTCTCTTTTCGGCAATGATCTCGTCGAAATACGCCAGCAGCGCGTGATATTGGTGGCCCAAGGCAAAGACTCTGTATAAGTTCGGACCTAGTTGTGCGGCACCGTCCTGCGCAGCCCAACCCCACGGCCCTTCCACGACAAAGAGTTGCTCGTTCGCGTCGACAAAGCGAATTGCAGCCCTGTCAGCGGCCTGAAAGTAAGATTCTGCTGTATATGACTGTCCGTCAGATGCCTGGACCTCTGCGACAGTTCTGACAGCCCGTGTCATGCATTCGCTGCTCGTCCATCCGGCCGAGCTGCAGACACACGCCAATACAGCGACAAGAAACCTGACCATTATCTGCGACCCCAACACGTAGATTCGTAAT
>JAOUNK010000075.1 GCA_029881015.1 Gammaproteobacteria bacterium
GCCCAGGGTGTACAGCAGGCCGCTTTCCCGGGCGGCGCCCTGATCCTGCTTCGCCATGTTCATGAGACTCAGCGCTTTCATGCTGAGAATCGGGAACACGCAGGGCATCAGGTTGAGGATGATGCCGCCGAGGAACGCGTAGAACGCCGCCTCCCAGAAACCAAGACCACCACCGGAGCTCGCTATGGAAGCCGCTGCAGCGCCCGTGGCAAGCGGGCCGCTGGCCTTGTCGATGGCAACGCCAACGGCACGGTACTCACCGGACGCATCGGTATAGGTGAGCACGGCTCGTGTGGCTTCTTCGTCGGCAGCCCTGCGCGCGGCCTCCATCGCGAAAGACAATCCGGCGCGCGTAAACCCGGCTGTCTGGCTGCCGTACTTGACGAGCTTCCGGGATTCGACGAACAGGTAGGCACCAGCGGGGTCCGCTGGAAGATCGTCACTTGCGATCTCGATGATGACCTTGTCACCGCGCAGCTCGAACTGTGCGGGCCAGTCGACATCGACAGGAATCTTGCGCCGCGCCTCGGCAAACAGTTCGGCCGTGTCCGGGTTTGGCACCGCGTCACCGACATCGAAGCTCAGCATGACATCGGCGCGCTCCGGCACGCAGACGTTGTCGTCGCAGACAACCCAGCGCGCCTTGCCGGTGAGGTCGACGCGCTCCCCGGCCTCGAGACCGTCCGGGACGGTCAGGGTCGCGATCAGCAGGATAGGTTCTTCGTAACCGTAGGTATTGAGTTCGCCGAACGGCAGAACATGCGGCGTTGGAAAGGCAAACTCGCCGACCGCAAAGCCGTCCGGGAGCTCCCAGCTGATCGACGGCTCCATGCCGGCATCGCCCGGGTTCTTCCAGTAGGCGTGCCAGGTCTCGTCCGGCTGAATGGAAAAGCCAATGGCGACGGCACCACCCTCTGCGGGCAGGCTCGACGATTCGGCGACGAGATCGATCGTCGAGTACTTCGTCTTTTGCGGCTCGGCGCTCGCCGTGGCAACGAGGCCGAGCAGCACGAACGCAGCGAAAGAGATGCGTGACTTGAGCTTCATTTGGTAGTTCCCGGTTACCGGACACTGATTCTCTAACGTGTCAGCCGCCGGAACCAGTACCGAACCCTCAAAATCCTGACTTATCGGGGTTCGCTGGGACTGTATGATCCCGGATCCGGTGCTTAAGTTCCTGATTTGTACACTGCCAGCGAGCCAATCGACTGGTTCTTCGCCAGGCGGGTCATCCGGTCCTTCGCGAGATCGTAGATCCAGATCGCGTTGCGTTCGCGCCGGCTCACGAAGGTATGCCAGGTCTCGGACAACACCAGCGCGTCCTGGTCATCGAGATGGGCGACGGCCCTGAACGGCCCCGCGTCGGGAATATCGAGCGCGCCCCGGACCTCGCCGCCGAGGCTGACGAACGCATACTCGCGCTTGTCCTCGCCGCGTTTGCACAGGAGTTCGCGACGCGCGGCGATCCACAGCGCGCCGTCAATGCGGCATTGCCGGGAGAGCCCTGGCAACGGCCGCAGCACCCGCGTCTCGACATCGAAGGAATAAATCGTGCTGTCCGGGTCGATACTGTGAATGAACTCGGTCTCGGATACCTGCAGGATATGCGCCCTGGCGCCAAACCGGTGCTGCGCTACGATCAGCTGTTCCATCGCGCCGCCGCCATAGATGCGCGTCTTCAGATGGGTCCCGTCATCGTAAACGAGCACTTCCGGTCCGGGCAGGTAGCGTCCGTGACGGCCGTTGATCAGGGTAGCGAGACCGTTGCCTTGCAGGTCGTACTGCATCAGACGGTAGGTGTCCTTGCGGTTGACCGGCCCCAAGACACTGAGCAGGAGCTGGTCGTCTCCGAATGCGTCGACTTCCCGAATGTCGGTGTCGCCCAGGTTGGCCAGCAGCGAGACGCTGCCATCGCGCAGGTCGAGCTGGCCGAGATAGGCCCCGATGCCAAAGTACAGGTTGCCCCAGTACTCGCGCTTCTCGCCGGGCGCGCAACCTGCTATGAACAGGATGCCGAGGAGAAGAGACAATGGCCTGAAGATGTCGGAGAATGGTTGCAAATCGCATCCGGGAAAAAGTTCAAGACAATGAAAACTACCGCAGCTACGCTGGTGCGTCACGCACTCGAGCAAATTGGCGTTCGGTACACGTTCGGGATCCCGGGCGTTCACAACATCGAACTCTATGACGAACTCGCCGGGTCGAAACAGATCCGGCCCGTGCTGGTGACCCACGAGGGCGGCGGTGCGTTTATGGCCGACGCGATCAGCCGGGCCACAGACACGATCGGTACGCTGGTCATCGTACCGGCGGCCGGTATCACCCACGCAATGAGCGGCATTGGCGAGGCGTTCCTGGACGGCGTCCCCATGCTCATCATCTCCGGCGGTGTTCGTACCGATATGACGCAGTCCTTCCAGCTGCATGATGTCGACCAGCAGGCACTGCTCAAGACCCTGACGAAGGCCCAGTACAAGATCGAGCGCTACGAGGACGCCATTCCGGCCGTGTACGAGGCCTACAGGACGGCGATCTCCGGCGAGCCCGGCCCCGTCTTCATCGAGCTGCCGGCCAATTTGCAGCTACTGACCGGCGAAGTAGAGAGCATGCCCGCCGCCGACATCAAACCGGAACGCCCCGAGTTCGACGCGGACCTGGTCGACGCGGCGGTCGCGCTACTCGCGGACGCCGAGAAGCCCGGGTTATTTGTGGGTTGGGGCGCGCGGTACGTCACGGATGATCTCATCCGCATCGCCGAACACCTGGGCGCACCGGTCGCAACCACGCTGCAGGGCCTGGGCACTTTCCCGGGCGACCACCCGCTTCATGCCGGCATGAGTTTCGGCCCTTCCGCGGTTCCCGCCTCGGCCAATGCCTTCAAGGACTGCGATGTCATGCTCGCGGTCGGCACGCGTTTCGCCGAGATCTGTACAGGCAGCTATGGCGCCGTGCCGCCGGAGAAACTGATTCATATCGACATAAACGCCGGCGCAATTGGCGCGAATCACACAACGGCGGTCGGCATCTGCGCGGACTCGCGCGACGCCGTGCCGACACTTGCCGACGCGATCGTCGCCAGGCTGCCGGCGCGCGATGCGACTGCCGCAGAGCAGGCAATCGCCAGGGACAAATCCGCGTATCGCGACGAGTGGCTCGCGCACGACTCGAAGGGCCGCGTAAACCCCTGCCGTTTCTTCGAGGAATTGCGCGCGCAACTCGACGACAACGCCATCGTGGTCACCGACGACGGCAACCACACTTTCCTGACTGCGGAACTGATGCGGATCAACAAGGGCGGCACCTACCTGTCGCCGACCGATTTCAATTGCATGGGCTACTGCGTCCCGGCGACGATCGCCGCGAAAATGGCGCTTCCCGAACGACAAGTCGTCGGCATTGTTGGCGACGGCGCTTTCCTGATGACGGGCCTCGAATCGGTAACGGCTGTGGCCAACGGCATTGGCGCCGTCTGGTTTGTCTTCAATGACGGTGAGCTGGCGCAAATCGCGCAGGCACAGGCGATGCCCTACCAGCGCACCGCATGCACGGACATTGGCAAGCTCCGGTACGACGCTTTTGCAGCCGCCACGGGCGTCGAGTATGTCGAAATCAGGAGCGACGCGGACCTGCAGGACGGCATCGCCAGGACACTCGCGGCCGCAGCCGGGAACAAGCCGGTCCTCGTCAATGTTCATATCGATTACAGCAAGAAGACACAGTTCACGATCGGCACGGTGCAGACCAACCTGAAGCGTCTCGACACGAAGAACAAGCTGCGTATCGTTGGCCGCGCGATCAAGAGGAAGTTGTTCGGGGCGGGTTGATGAAACTTGCCCGAAACATCCTGCTCGGCGTCGCCGGTCTGGTGCTCACGGGCCTCGTCTACATTTACGTCGAGTTCGTTGTGACCCGCGGTGGCACTCCTGCCATCCCGGGCGACCACAGCGTCGCTGTTCTTGAAACCATCGAGCTGGGCGGGGTACCGCAGTGGGTACTGATCCGCGGTCATGATGCGCGCAAGCCCGTCCTTCTGTTTCTCCACGGCGGTCCGGGTATGCCCGCGATGTTCCTCGCACATGATTTTCAACGCGAGATGGAACAAGACTTCGTCATGGTGCACTGGGACCGGCGTGGTGCCGGCAAGTCATTTGCGGCCGCCGCCGCAGGCGAACTGAGCGTAAGCCAGACGCTTGCCGATACGCTGGAGCTGACGCGGATTCTCAAGCGCCGTTTCGATCAGGAGCGCATCTTCCTGGTCGGCCATTCCTGGGGGAGTTACCTTGGCTTGCTCGCGGCACGCGAGCAGCCCTCGGATTTTCATGCCTTCATCGGCACCGGGCAATTGGCCGGGTCCCAGGACGAGGTGCGAACGTCCCGACAGGCGTTCGCGATACGCAAAGAGGGAACCGCCGGCGAATCCGACCTGACCGAGGACGATCTTTTTCGCCTGGGCGGTGAACTGTACGGCGAAACGAGTTTTTGGCCGATTATCGGCACGGGAATTTTCGCGCCGGAGTACACATTCAGTGATGCATTGAATATCGGGCCCGGCGCAAGTTCGGTCGGACAGCGCATGCAGTACGATTTGTCACCCCGGCCGCACGAGGGTGAAGTGGCGTCCCTGGAGATACCGGTGTTCTTCCTGCTGGGCCGGCACGATTTCAACACGCCGTCGGAACTGGCCGCCGCTTACCTCAAGCGAATAGACAGCCCGATGAAAGCCGTGCTCTGGTTTGAGCACTCCGCGCATTTTCCATTCTGGGAAGAGCCCGTCCGGTTCCACGAGGCGTTAAGGTGGATTGACGAGCAGGTCCGCTAGCGACCGTACGCCCCGTTCAGGCCCGCACAGTCCGCTGTTCGGCCATGCGCAGTTCGTCCGGATCCTGCTTCGCCGCAGGCATGATCACCGTGGCTCCCGCCGAAATAAAGTCCCGGGACAATGGCCTGGCCGATGACCGTGCCCGGCCTTCGCGGACCTTGAACACATACAGCAACGGGCCATACAGGCTACAGAACAAGCCGATCAGCATGTAGAAAATGGTCAATGGATGCTCGAAACCGATATACAGTCCGCCTGAAAACATCAGCAGACCCAATAGCAGCCACACCAATGGCGCTCGCTCGAAAAACTCACTCTTTAATCGCATCGCTTGCCTCACCGCACGGTGGTAATCCAGACCAGGTCGAAGCTACTCTTCGCTCGACGCCACATATGTGGCTCTGGTCACAAAAGCGATTTTTGTGCGCTATTTCATGCCATAAACTGAGACCTGGCTCACACCTTGCACGCCTGTGGCGGGTGCGTACTGTCAGCGCAGCTTGCGCAGGAGCTTGAATTTCTTGTCGGTAAACGGTGCATAGCGCACCGCCAGGTCCGGCCACCAGCCGCGTTTCATGACCGCCTTCATGTGGCTGAACGCGCGGAAGCCGTGTTCGCCGGAGTAGTTGCCCATACCGCTCGCGCCGACGCCACCGAACGGCAACTCTTCGACTGTCATGAACATCATCGTGTCGTTGACGCAGGCGCTACCGCAACTGACCATCTCGAGGAAGCGCGCTTCACTCGCGCTGTTCTTCGTAAAGATATAGGCCGCGAGCGGTTTGTCGCCTTTGCGTATGAAGCGAATAGCGCTCTCGAGGTCCTCGATGCGCAATACAGGCAGGACCGGACCGAAGATCTCCTCCTGCATGACGGCACTGTCACCGGTGATACCGGTCAGGACGGTGGGTGCAATGTACCTCGTGGCCGCATCGGCCTGTCCGCCAATCACCACGTCGCCGGACGCGAAATACGCCACCAGCCGCTCGTAATGCCGATCGTTGACGATGCGCCCGTAAGACGCGGATTTCGCAGGATCTTCACCGAACATCTCTGTGACCGCCTGCCGGATCAGCGGGACCAGCTTGGCTTCCGTAGCTGCATCGGTAAGAACGTAGTCGGGCGCAATGCAGGTCTGGCCGGCGTTCGTAAACTTGCCCCAGGCGATGCGCCGCGCCGTCGTCGCGAGGTCAGCATCCGGCATGACGACGCACGGACTCTTGCCACCGAGTTCGAGCGTCACCGGCGTGAGGTGCTTCGCCGCCGCCGCCATCACGATGCGGCCCACGTTGCCGCCACCTGTATAGAGGATGTGGTCCCAGGCCAGCTCCAGCAAGGCGGTGGTTTCCGGCACAGCACCCTCGACGACCTTCACACAGTCCGGATCGAGGTATTGCGGAACCCGCCTTGCGATAACCGCCGATGTCGCCGGCGACAACTCGGACGGCTTGACGACGGCGCAATTGCCGGCGGATAACGCGGCAGCCAGCCCGGCCAGCGTAAGCTGCAGGGGATAATTCCAGGCACCGATGATCAGCACGACACCAAGCGGCTCGGGCTGCAGCCAGCTCTTGCCGGGCTGGCCCAGCAGCGGCGTGCGGACCCTGCGGGATTTCATCCAGCGCCTGAGCCGCTTGCGGCTGTAAGAGGCCTCGCCCGCGATGTAGGATATCTCGGTCGTCCACGCCTCCTGCGGCGGTTTGCCGAGGTCCGACTCGAGAGCATCCATGAGCTCCTGTTCGCACTCGCTCATCATGGTCTCGAGTGCGGACAACTGTGCGACTCGCCAGGCCCGGCTGCGTGTACGCTCCGTCTCGAAGGTCGCCTGCAATTCAGCAAACATCGAGGGGAAATCGGGAAGCTGGGTCATGCGTGTGGCAGCGTTGGTCATGGAATTGTACTCAGTCGGGATTCACGATCCGGTCGATCCTGCTCGGGGAGAACGCCAATTCTCGCAGATTTCGCAGCTCTGTACTCTTGAGTCAACGATACGCAGCGCCCGCCAACCACAACACCGCGCGCTCCAGGCAGGTAGCCGGAACATGATTCTCGCCCCGGTGGTCGGAATGGGTATGATTCAACCTCATTTCCCATCGGAGCAGCAATGACAATTCGTGAACTTGCTTTCCTTGCCTTTGCATTCACCCCGGTAGCGGCCGCGGCCGAGGGCCTCACTCTCGAACAGATCATGGCCGATGCCGACTGGCTCGGAAATCAGCCGGAAAACGCCTATTGGGGCGCCGACAGCGCCGTGATCTATTTCCAGCAGAAACGGCAGGGATCGGAACTCCGCGACCTGTTCATGGTAGACAGCCGCGACGGGGCGATCGCACAGATCGCAGAACGAGACTGGTCGCAGGCTTCCCGGGGCGATGCCGTGTACGACGCGGCCGGTGATCGACACGCCTGGACCTACGCCGGAGACGTTTTCCTCAGCGACGGCGATACCGTCCGCCAGGTCACGCGCACGGCCGCCGCAGAGTCTGCGCCGACCTTCATGAACGATGGGCGTCTCGCGTTTCAGCGTGACGGGCATGTATTTCTCTTCGACCCGCGCAACGGCTTTGTCGAGCAGATCAGTAACCTGCGGTTCGAAAAAGACCCGGCCGAGGAAGACGCGTTCGATGTCATGCGTGCTCACCAGGAACGCTTGTACGAGCAGCTTCGCAAGGCGGAGAAGAAGGAGGACGAAGCGCGCGAACACGGCAACTCGTTGTATCGATTCGACGAGGCACTGAGCGCAGCACCGATCTACATGGGAGACAAGCTCGAGTCGCAAGGCTTCGCGATATCACCGGACGGCAAGCGGCTCCTGCTCGTCACCTCGGCCAGGGACGCCGATGCGGGCAAGCGCGGAACGATGCCGAACTACGTGACACTGAGCGGCTACACAGAGACCCGCGAAGTCCGCACGCGGGTGGGCCGCAACGGCGATGCGCCGCATTCGGTCTGGCTCATCGACCTGGAGTCGGGCGACAAGCACGAACTCGACCTCGGTGACCTGCCGGGCATGGACGAGGACCCGCTGGCGGACCTGCGGGCGAGCGCAATCGAACACTACGTCGCACTGGGTGAAGACAGGGACAAGGCCGCGGCACGGGTAAAGGCGCCCGAGACGCGTGGCGCCCAGGTCTTTTCGACGCTGTGGTCCTGGGATGGCTCGCAGGTTCTGTTGTGGGTTCGTTCCACGGACAACAAGGACCGCTGGATCGCAACGGTCGACTTCGACGACAGGAAGCTGGTTAACCAGCACCGCCTGACGGACGAGGCGTGGAACAACTGGAACCACATTGAGCACGGCTGGCTGAAAGACAACCAGACGATCTGGTTTCTTTCCGAAGACCACGACTACCTCGGCATCTACACGAAGCATATCGGCGAGCGGCGCAGCAAGGCGCGGGTTGCCGGCAAACATGTCGTCTTCGATCCCGAGCTCGGCCCGTCCGGCAAGTTTATTTACTACCAGGCCAACGTGGAGCATCCGGGCATCTACGAGATCTGGAGGCTCGAACTCGAGTCCGGCAAGACAGCGCAACTCACCACGCTCGGCGGCTTCAACGAGGTCAGCGTCTCGCCCGATGAGTCGAAACTGCTGATCACGCATTCGGAACTCGACCGGCACCCCGAACTCTATGTCCAGGACAACGTGCCGGGCGCCGAGGCGCGCCAGCTTACTGACACGATGAGCGAGGCGTTCAAGCGCATCAACTGGCGGCGGCCCGAGATCGTCGCGATACCCTCCTCGCACGTCGACGCGCCGATCTACACGAAGGTCTACCTGCCAGCCGATCACGACCCGGCGCGAAACTACCCGGCCGTCGTATTTGTCCACGGCGCCGGCTACCTGCAGAACGCCGACTACGGCTGGCCGGACTACTTTCGCGAGGGCATGTTCCACAGCCTGCTCAACGAGCACGGCTATGTCGTCATCGACATGGACTATCGAGCCTCGGAAGGCTACGGCCGCGAATGGCGCACCGCCATCTATCGGCGTATGGGGGTTCCCGAACTCGAGGACTACGTTGACGGCGTGAACTACATGGTCGAGAACTATGGCGTCGATCGCGATCGTATCGGCATCTATGGCGGATCCTATGGCGGTTTCATGGCGTTCGTCGCCATGTTCAAGGCGCCCGACCTCTTCAAAGCCGGCGCGGCGCTCCGCCCCGTATCCGACTGGGCACACTACAACCATGGCTACACCTCGAACATTCTCAACACGCCGGGGATCGACCCGGAGGCGTACTACATCAGTTCGCCGATCAACTACGTCGAGGGCCTGAAGAACCCGCTGCTCATCGAAGCCGGCATGCAGGACGATAACGTGTTTTTCCAGGACTCGGTCTTCGTCGTGCAACGCCTGATCGAACTGCAGAAGGAAAACTTCGAGATAGCGCTGTATCCCCAGGACCCCCACGGCTTCAAGCACCCGGAAAGCTGGCTCGACGGGTACCGCCGGATCTACAAGCTGTTCGAGGAAAACCTGAAGTGAAAAAGCTCGAAGAAAAGGTCGCCTACGTCACCGGCGTCGGTCGCCGGCGTGGCGGTATTACGCTCTAAAGACTCGTGTAAAGCACCCACAGGATTGCCAGCGGCACGACGACGCGAATCATCCACAGCCAGGCATTGAACAGGGTCGCGTTGCTGAATGACAGATCGTCGGTCAGCGTCTGCGGCTTGATGCGCCAGCCGACGAACAGCGCCATCAGGATGCCACCGAGCGGCATCATGATATTGGCCGTGAAGTAATCGATCAGGGCGAACGGCGTCATGCCTTCGAAGACTGCGAAACTCCCGAGCGGCGCCACATCCGACCAGATGTTGAACGAGAACACGGTCAGCAGGCCGATGGCCCACGCAAGCCCGCCGAAGACCAGCACGCCGTTGCGGCGCTGCATGTGCCACTTACCTTCGGCGTACCGCACGATCGGCTCGATGATGGCGATAATCGACGTCACCGCGGCAAATGCCAGCAGGATGAAGAAGATCACCCCGAATACCCGGCCACCCGGCATGTCGGCGAACGCGGCGGGCAAGGTCTGGAAGATCAGTCCGGGGCCGGATCCAGGGTCGAGGTCATTGCCGAAGACGAGCGGAAAGATCATCAGGCCGGCCAGGAGCGCGACCAAGGTATCGGCCCCGGCAATAATCAGTGCCGACTTTGTCAGCGACACGCTCCTGGGCACATAGGACCCATAGGTCATCAACAGGCCCATCGCCACACTGATCGAGAAGAAGGCCTGGCCGATGGCGACGAGTACGGTTCCACCATCGATCTTGCTGAAGTCGGTACTGAACAGGAAGTTCATTCCCTCGGCGAAATCGCCTTCGACGGCCGCGTAACCGATCATGAGGAGCAGCATCGCAAACAGCGCCGGCATCAGCACGGTCACAACTCTCTCGATACCGTTCTTGAGACCGCGGCCGACAATGAACAGGGCGATGGCCATGAAGATCGTGTGCCAGAAGGTCAGCAATTTCGGGTCCGCCCGCAGGCCGTCGAACTGGGCGGCTATCGCGGCGGGCTCCGCGGTGCCGAAGCCACTACCGGCCTTGAAGATGTAGGCCAGGGTCCAGCCCGCGATGACGCTGTAGTACGTCGCGATCAGGTAACCGACGATCATCGCCATGTAGCCCACCAGGGACCAGCGGCCCGGCGAGAGGCCCGTCTGCCGTGCCACGTTCGCCATGGCGATCGGTGGGCTGTGGCCACCCGCACGGCCAATCCAGAGCTCGGCTATCAGGATCGGGATCGCAATAAACAGGACGCAACCGAGGTACACCAGCACGAAGGCACCGCCACCGTTGACGCCAACGATGTAGGGAAATTTCCAGATGTTCCCGAGACCCACCGCGGCGCCCACGGCCGCGAGAATAAAGGTGAATCCTGAAGACCAGGTCTTCCCCGATGCTTGTGCCATTGTTGTTGTTCCCCTCGATTGGCGACGTATAGCTTAACGCAAAACGGGAAATTGCGAAGATCGTGAACCGCGTCCCCGACCGCAGCGGCCATGTCTCGTACTGTGGGCGCATGCATGCGTTCAGTGACAGCATCGCCGACGCGAGCGGCCCCGTGCATCGTCTCGGGGCCCGAGGCGTTGCCGCGTTGAGCCTTTTTGCCGCCAATGCCGGCATGCTCTTCCTGTTCTTCGCCCTTGACCTGACGCTGTTCGAAGTCGTGGTCGTCTACTGGTTCGAGGCATTGTGGGTGGGGCTGTTCAGCGGCCTGAAACTGGTAACCGCCT
>JAOUNK010000076.1 GCA_029881015.1 Gammaproteobacteria bacterium
GCTTACTGCTACCGGCAGTGACGTGCTCAGTGGTGGCCTAAAGGGTATTGAAAAAGAATCGCTGCGCATCAGTCCTGACGGATTCCTGGCGCAAACGCCGCACCCGAAGGAACTCGGTTCTGCGCTAACGAATCGGTATATCACCACGGACTTCTCGGAGGCGCTGCTCGAATTCGTGACGCCCGCATTTCCGACGACCTGGGAAGCGCTGCGGTGTATCTGCGACATTCACCAGTTCACGTATGCGCACCTTGGTGACGAAATGCTGTGGACCGCCAGCATGCCGTGTCGCATTCCCGGCAATCGCGAGATACCGCTCGCGCGATACGGCGATTCCAATGTCGGTCGCATGAAGACGATCTACCGTCGTGGCCTCGGTCATCGGTACGGCCGCCAGATGCAGGTTATTGCCGGCGTGCACTTCAACTATTCGGTGCCACCGGTCTTCTGGCCGGCGTACCGTGAGGTGCTGGCGGACGATCGGGATGACAAAACGTTCCGTTCCGACCAATACCTCGGCATGATCCGAAATTTCCGTCGCATGGGGTGGATCGTTCTCTACCTGTTCGGTGCGTCGCCGGCGGTCTGCAAGTCATTTGCCGGTGCTGCGGCGGGGCTGCCATCGCTTAATGCGGACACATGGTTTGAGCCCTACGCAACGTCCTTGCGCATGAGTGACCTTGGTTACAGCAACCAGAACCAGTCGCGTATCGATATTTCGCTGAACAGCCTCGACGAATACGTTCGCGACCTGAGCAACGCGATCTGTACGCCGGAGCCCTCCTACGAAAAAATCGGGGTGAAAGTCGGCGGCCAGTATCAGCAGCTCAACGCCAACCTGCTGCAAATCGCGAACGAATACTACTCGTCGGTTCGTCCGAAGCGCGTCGCCCGTTCAGGTGAGCAACCGACTGCGGCCCTGCGTCGAGACGGCATCGAGTACGTTGAAATCCGTTCCCTGGACATCAATATTTTCGATCCGTCGGGCATCAACCAGAATACGATGCGCTTCATAGAGGCGTTCCTGATTTACTGTATGCTTGAAGACAGCCCGAAGCTCGATAGTGTCGAGTTGGACGCGATTCGCCACAATCATTCCGGTGTCGCGAAGCGTGGGCGTGATCCGGAACTTCGCCTGCGGGAAAAGGGCGAGGCGGTAACGTTGCAGTCGTGGGCCACACGGATCCTGGCAAACGTATCGGCCGTCGCCGAGTTGATTGACCGGCACCAGGGTGACGACAGCTACTCGGCTGCAGTCAGCAGCCTCCAGGCGTTTGTCGACCATCCTGATGCGACGTTGTCTGCGCGCATCGTTGCAGAACTCGAGCAGAGCGGCAGCAGCTATTTCGAGTTCGCCCTTGGCATGGCGAAGTGTCACCGGGACTACTTCTCCGCAATAGCGCCCCTGCGTGAGGAGCAGGCGCAGATTCTCGCTGAGGAGGCCGCGGCATCGCATGTGCGTCAGGCCGCCATTGAGGCAGCGGACGACATCGGTCTCGACGAGTACCTGCAGCGCTATTTCACCGCGTGTTGAGAAAACGGGCCGGATCGACAGGGACGGGTTCGCGCTTGGCCCGCCAAATCCTGTGCGTTCTGTCACAAAAAGAGACTGTCGAGTAGGCCGCTGGCGCCAACTTAACTAAACTTCCTGCGTGTGCCTGATTTGGCAATCGACCAAAGCGTGGTGTGTTTGTTTTGTTGAAGACATTTTTCATTGGAGTCGTACTGGGGCTGCTAGCCGCAGCCGGCGTCTTGTATGCGGTTCCGGCCGTGGACCAGAAGCGTGAAGCTTCTATCGTCACCGTGGCGCCGAACGGCGGCAATACGGAGGTGTTTCACAGCAGGATTCCCATGGACCAGATCCTCCAGGGCGACCCGCGGCAGGCCGGCAGTGTCCCACCGGGACTGGAATGGCCCAGCGATGAAATCCTGGCGAACGTCCGTGCGGAACTGTTCAAGATCCGTAACGCCCAGGGTGTAATCGTCGGCGTTGCGGCACGTACGGCAGCGAAGACCGATGACACAGATGTCATCGACTGGGTACTGCATCTGCCGGCCCGTGGGTCACTGTTCGTCAATATGGATGTCACGCCGCGCGAAGGGGGTTTTCGTCTCGGCCAGATCAGATCGGGTTCGCGCGAATTCAGTCTGCTGCACGGTTTCATGACAGAGCGCTGGGTCGAGACCGCCTCGGATGACGAAGACGCTCCAACCGGTCGCATCGAGTTGTCCGCAACCTACGCGAGCACACTCGAGCCCCTGGATACCGAGGAGGCAGCCGAATGAAGCACCTCGTCTCTCTCGTGCTTGGGCTGATCGTCGGAGTGATCCTGTTCGCGGCAGGGCTTCTTTACAACCCGTTCAATGCCGACAGGGGGTTGTCGCCATTGTCAGTAACCAATGCCGAGGTCATTGCCCTTAATTTCGCCAACGTGCCGGCGGAGAGTATTGCGTATACCAACAATGGTGAAACGCTACATCACCCCCATCCGGAGAAAGTAGTCCAGCTCTGGGAGGCTCCCGTTCGCATGACCAGTGCAATGGCGACCGTCATGCGCGATGCGCGCAACCGGGTTGCCGGTATCGGGGTGAAATTCTCGTCAAGATCCGAGAGCACCAGGCTGTGGACCGGCGAGGCCATCGTCGACAGCGTCTGGTACGTGTACCTGCCGGACTACGGTAGCCTGTTCATTGAACAAACTGAGAACTACTTTCCGTTTATTCGGGAGGTGGCCTTCCCGGCATGGCGCAGTTCGGCGAATCACTGGCGCGGGAACTGGCTGGGCGACGTGACCGCCGGACCGGGGGCGCTCGGTACTGCGGCAGTTACCGGCGGTTCAGGGCGGCTTGAAGGTCTCAGTATGGCGGCTGTCGAGTCAATGACTGTCAAGGCCTTCTCGGCGGAGACCGGACTGGTCTCGGCAGAAGGCAGATTGATCATAGAGATGCCCTATGACCAGGACCCTGCCAACGACGCGGACACTCCCTGACGTCAGGCCGGCATGTCCTTGAGCGGGATGCCGGTGTCGGCGAGCTGATCGGGACTTAACTCCGCCCGGTCGGCGATCAAGGGCTTCGACTGCACGAAGTCGCGCGGCGCATTGATCGCATTCACCGCAATCAGGCGACCGCTCTTCAGGTACAGGCAGGAAAACGAGCGATCGGCCGGGTTGCCACGAACCACAACGTCATCGTAGCCCTCTGAAAGTCCGGCAATCTGGAGCTTGAGATCGTACTGGTCCGACCAGAACCAGGGCACCTGTGTGTAGGCGACGTCCTTACCGCACAGGTTCGCCGCCGCGGTCTTTGCCTGCTCGAGCGCATTGTGTACCGACTCGAGTCGCAATCGTCTTGCGTATATCGAGTTGGGGTGCAGCGTACAGTCGCCGACCGCGAAAATGTCGGGGTCCGAGGTTCTGCAGTGATCGTCAACGACGATACCGTCCTCGACGTCGAGTCCGGCCGCCGACGCGAGCTCCGTGTTGGGCAAGATTCCTACGCCGATCACGACGAGATCGGCAGGCAGTTGCTCTCCCTCGGAGGTCGTTACTGCCTTGACCCGCTTCTTTCCCTTCAGCGCGGCGACACTTGCGGACAGGCGGAACCTGACGCCCTGGTTCGTGTGTTCAATCTGGTAGAAGTCCGAGATCTCCGGTGACACGACGCGGCTCATGACGCGGTTTGCCATTTCGATAACCGTGACTTCCAACCCCGCCTGGCGGGCGACGGCCGCAACCTCGAGTCCGATGTATCCGGCGCCAATAACGACGAGCTTTCGGCCTGGCTCCAGGTCGTCCCGAATGCCTTCTACATCGGCAATGCTGCGCAAGTAGTGCACGCCCTTTAGCTTCGTTCCGGCGACGGGAAGCGGGCGAACCCGGGAGCCGAGGGCGAGCACCAGCTTGTCATAGGCGATGTCGTCGCCGCCCTCGACGTGCAGGCGATTGCCGTCGCGGTCGATTGCAGTAATGGAAGTTTCCAGGTGCAGCTCAACCTCGGCTTCCTCGTAGAAACTCACGGGCTTCACGTACAGTCGCTCCGCCGGCATTTCTCCAGCCAGGAATTTCTTCGACAGTGGCGGGCGCTGGTACGGCAGGTAGGGTTCGTCCCCGACGAGTACGATCTGCCCTGCGAACTTGTGCTGGCGCAGGCTGGCAACGACCTGACCGGCAGCATGGCCGGCGCCGGCGATAACGACTCTCTCACGCACTTGACTCTCCCTAGATCGGTACCAAAGGCCACAAGACAGGTAGCAGCACCATGACGGTAATGAAGACCACGATCGTCAACGGCACACCCACTTTCAGGTAATCGACAAAGCGGTAGCCGCCCGGACCCATGACCAGGATATTAGCGGGGTGTGAAATCGGGCTCGTGAAACTGGCGGATGCGGCCATTGCGACCGCCATCATGGCGGTTTCCGGTGCGACATTAAGGTCACTCATTGCGGAGAGGACGATCGGTGACATCAGGACCACAAGGGCTGCCGTAGGGATGATCATCGTCGCCATTGCCGTAAGGATATAGAGGCCCATGATGACCGGCCATGGCCCGGCATCGCCGAGCAAGCTCATAACCTGGTTGGCAAGGTACTCCGCCGCACCGGTATCCTGCATTGCGATACCCAGCGGCAGCATTCCGGCGATGAGGAAGATTGCACGCCAATCGATAGCACGATAGGCCTGCTCCATATTGAGGCAGCCAGTCAGAACCATGATCGTGCCGCCAATGACGGCCGCGACGGAAATCGGCGCATAGCCCGCCATCACGGAAAGCACAACGGCAAGCATGATGGCTGCGGCCAAAGGTGCCCGACGCGTGTCGGGTGGTTCTTGTCCCAGCGGCGTCAGGATCAGGAAGTCCGAGTCCGTGGACAATAGCTGCAGACGGTCGCGCGGGCCGAGCAGGAGGAGTGCGTCGCCGACTTGCAGGCGTTCGTCAGCCAGCTCGGAACCGACTGTTTCGCCTTCGCGCCAGATGCCTGCAAGCTCAATGCCGTAACGCTCGCGGAAGTTGAGCTCGCCGACTGTCCGGCCTGCCAGCGACGAACGCGGATCCAGCGTGGCATCCATGAGCGTCAGCCGTTCGGACTCGAACGGTGTGACATTCGCCGGAACTTTCGTATCAATCTCGAGTTCCTGCAGGCCTCGCAAGACATCGAGATCGCCGGGCTGCCCCTCGATCAACAACAGATCGCCACCCAGAAGGACTTCATCACCGCGCGGCATGACCCTGAGCTCACCTTCGCGAAAGATGGCAATGACGCGGAAGTCGAAGACTTCGGCCAGGCGGCTCTTTTCCAGCGTTTCATCCACAAGGCCGCTGTGCTTGGGAAGACGCACGACGAACATGCGCTCGTCAGCCTGGTATTCGGCGAGCTTTTCGTTAGTGAAGATCTCGACCGACGAGAAATCCGAGAATTTCTCGAGTTGCGTAATAGCCTCGACTTCTCCCTGTACAAGCACTTCGTCACCCGCCTTGATCGGCACATAGGCGAGATTCGTCAGTCGATACGAGCCGCGGCGCATGATGCCAACAACGGAAACGTCGAATCGTGTGCGAAACGCGGCATGTCGTACGAGTTCAGAGACCACGGGAGAGCGGTCGCCGATTGTGACGGAGGCGTACATGACCTTGGCGGCAACCATCGACTTGAGTACGGGTGCCTCACGTTCGATGACGAGGTCGGACCAGCGACGCAATTCCCGGAACTGGTCGACGCGGCCCTGTACGAGCAGGCCATCGCCCGCCCGCAGCACCGTTTGCCGGCCCGGCAGGGTCTCGCTGCGTCCGGCGCGAAATAGCGAGAGAATGATCAGTCCCGTCGATGCCCCGATACGACTCTCGGCCAGCGTCTTGCCGACGAGAATCGAATCGGTCGGGACGCGCAGCATGAAGGTGCGTTCCTGCAGCTTGTAGCGCGAGCGCAGGCTGCGCTGGCTGACATGTTTATCGCGCGCTGCTTTCTGTCTCGGCAACAGGAAGCGGCCCCCAAGTGCGACGAAAAGCACGCCAACAACCATGACGATGCCGCCAAGCGGCGTGAAATCGAAGAGCGCGAACGGTTGATACCCGTTCAGGACCAGGGATTCACTGATCAGCAGGTTAGGCGGCGTGCCGATCAAGGTCATGAGGCCGCCGAGCAGTGTCGAGTACGCCAGCGGCATCAGGAGCTTTGATGCAGCGATCCGTGTGCGGCGAGCGACCTCGACCACGACGGGCAGCATCAACGCGGCGACACCGATGTTGTTCATAAACGCAGACAGAACGGCGCCGGTAATCATGATGACGACGATCAATGTAAATTCCCGGCGACCGCCTATGCGCATGACCTGCCGCCCGATGATGTCCGCAATGCCGGTGCGGGTCAGTCCCTCGCTGAGGATGAACATCGCCCAGACCGTAATGACCGCGCTGTTACTAAAGCCGGAAAACGCCTGGTCGGAATCGACGAGTCCCGTGACGGCGAGAGCGCCCAACACGAGTAGCGCGACGACGTCCATGCGAATGACTTCGCTGATAAACAGGACCAGAGAAATTGCCAGGATGCCCAGTACCAGTGCGATGTCGAAGGTCATTCGGTGATTCTTTGGGTAGGCGACTGCGTCGTTGTTAAAGTTCAACCCGTTTATACACGACCTTCGATGCAAAAGCGTCTGGTGCCCCGAAACCGCGTGGCGACGGCCGCTCAGAAATCCCCGCGCGGGCGGGCAGTAGCGCGCGAGGCATTCTTGAACAAATACTTGTAAATTCATCCAGTACTGTATAAAAATACAGACTTTTGAGAGGTGTCTTGTGCAGGTCGCGGAGCAGGAATCTGACCATCTGGGCTCACTGAATCCGGCGCAGCGCCTGGCGGCTGAGTATGGCGCGCGGCGCGAGGCCGGCGGCTTTCGTGCCGGTCCCCTGCTGGTCATTGCCGGCGCCGGGACGGGCAAGACGATGACACTGGCCCATCGTGTCGCGCACTTGCTGATTGAAGGCGTAAAACCGGAGCGCATCCTGCTGTTGACCTTTACCCGGCGGGCCGCCCAGGAAATGACGAGGCGTGTCGAGAATATCGTCCGGGCATCGTCACGAGATTCGGCGCCGCTGCCTCCGGGTGGATTGCCGTGGTCAGGAACGTTTCACTCGATTGCCAACCGCCTGTTGCGGCGCTTCGCGCACAACCTCGGCCTCGACCCGGGATTTTCCGTACTGGACCGGGGCGATTCAGCCGACATGATGGACGTCGTGCGTCACGAGTTGAAGCTGACCCGGACGTCGCGCCGCTTTCCAAAGAAGGACACCTGTCTCGCTATCTACTCGCGGTGCGTCAACACGCAGAAACCGCTGGCCGATACGCTGGATCTAACCTACCCGTGGTGTGCGGACTGGAAGGACGAGCTCAGCGCGCTGTTCAAGCATTACGTCTTGCGCAAGCAACAGAGCCAGTCGCTCGACTATGACGATCTGCTGCTTTACTGGAGTCATCTGGTCGCGGACCGGGAGTTCGCCGAGGAAATCGGTGCCTGGTTCGATCATGTGCTTGTCGACGAGTACCAGGACACGAACCTCGTACAGGCGGAGATTCTGAATGCGCTCAAACCCGACGGTGACGGCGTGACCGTTGTGGGCGACGATGCACAGTCCATCTATTCATTTCGAGCCGCCGAGGTTGAGAATATCCTGGGTTTTCCCGATCGCTACATGCCGTCAGCGCAGGTCATCACGCTCGAGCAGAATTACCGGTCGACACAGCCGATACTCGACGCGGCCAACTGCCTGATTGCCGAGAGCGAACGCCAGTATCGCAAGCACCTGTTTTCCGAGCGCAAGGACGGGGGCAAGCCGCTCTATGTCACGGTAGAAGATGGCGATGCGGAAGCGGAATACGTCGTGTCATCGATACTTGCCAATCGTGAGCTTGGTTTGCAGCTCAAGCAACAGGCGGTCCTGTTTCGAGGCTCGCACCACTCCGATCGACTGGAGCTCGAACTCGTACGCCGAAACATTCCATACGTGAAATACGGTGGGCTCAAGTTCCTTGAGGCCGCACATGTCAAAGACCTCTTGTCTGTATTGAAATGGGCGGAGAATCCGAAGAACGAGGTAGCCGCATTCCGCGTACTCAAACTGCTGCCCGGTATGGGTCCCGCGATGGCTGCCCGCTGTTTTGAACACCTCGCAGTGAGCGATTACCGGCTCGGCGCATTGGCGGAATTTCGACCGCCCGCTGCGGCAGCAAATGACTGGACGGCGTTTTGTGACCTGCTGGCATCATTGTCGGATGCCGAAGTCGTCGATCGCGGGTGGCAGTCGCAGGTTGCCCAGGTCAGGCGCTGGTACCAACCTCACCTGGAACGCATTTACGATGCGCTCGATACGCGCGAAGCCGACCTCGAACAGCTGGAGCAGATTTCGGGGCGCTACCCGACGCGCGAACGCTTCCTGACTGAGTTGACTCTCGACCCACCCAGTGCGGCGGGAGACAGGGCCGGTGATCCGCTGCTCGATGAGGACTATCTTATTCTGTCGACGGTGCATTCGGCCAAAGGCCAGGAATGGGAGTCGGTATTCCTGCTCAATGTAACAGACGGCAATTTCCCGTCTGAATTCGCCACGGGTAAACCCGAGATGATCGAAGAAGAGCGTCGCTTGCTGTATGTCGCGATGACACGAGCCAAACAGTCCCTGTCACTGGTTTCGCCACTGCGCTTTCATGTGACACAACAACGTCGTGACGGGGATCGGCACGTCTACGGGGCGCGCAGTCGCTTCATGTCGGACCGATTGCTCGGGACGATGGACAAGCGCTTAGCGGGCAGGCCCGAGAACGAGGGCGGAGCCTTCAGGGTGCGATCGGACCGACAAATCGACGTGGCATCACGCCTGCGCCAGATGTGGTGAACAAAAAAGGCGGTGACTGTCAGGTCACCGCCAAATAGTACGAAACAAACAGCATAAGGGATATTCAGTCTGTTACGTCGATCTCCTTCTTGATGATGCGCACCTCTCGCACTTCATGAGCCTGCTCATCACCACTCAGTTCACTGCCGTCGATAAACAGGACTTCGCCATCCTGACCGGCGTCCTGCAAGACTCTTTCGAGCTCGGCACGTGTCTCTTCGTCAATCTCGGCACCCGAAATAATCGTGATGCCGTGTGAGTCGTCCGTCTTGATCATGCGCACGTGTTTGTGCTTTTCGATGACGACATCCCGGGCATGGTGCTCACCATGCATTTCGGCTACCTCGACCGTTTCGCCTTCCAGGTCGAACTCAAAGCCATCTTCCGTACGGCGAACCGTGACCTGATTGCCATCATCGTCGGCAATAACCTGGCTATCGCCGACGGCCATGGCATTGAGGTCGACGTCGGAGTCCTGGCTGTCGAAGCGAAAGACCCGGTGTCCCGTGTCCTCGCCATCCACAGCGATCTCTATTTTCGTGCGGTGTTCTTCGCCTGCGACGGCAGCGGTACCGATGAGGCAGGCCCAGAAGAACACAGTCAATGTACGTAATGTCACGCGGATTTCCTCGGTATATGTACGTTCTTATCGCTTCTGTTAACTATACGATGCGCGGGCCGCAAAAAGGGTTGCATGCAATATTGGAATAAGGACCGGCCGGCCCCGGAATCAGACAAGGAACATCGTATAGGCGGGGTTGTCGCTCTCTTCCCAATGCCGGTAGCCGAGCTTGGCCAGGTGCGCTTCGAGTTCATCGGTTTCTTCCTGTGGCACATCGATGCCGGCCAGGATGCGACCGTAGTCCGACCCGTGATTACGGTAGTGAAACAAACTGATGTTCCAATCCGTGCCGATCGCATCCAGGAAGTCGAGTAGTGCGCCCGGGCGCTCCGGAAACTCGAACCGGAACAATCGTTCGTTGCGAATGTTCTTCGATCTTCCGCCGACCATGTGCCGCACGTGCAGCTTTGCCATTTCGTTATCGCTCAGGTCTTCGACCGGAAAGCCTTCGCCACTCAGCTTGGCCAGAAGATCAATGCGCTCCTGCTTGCCGTGGCGTAGCTGGATGCCGACAAAAATATGTGCAGCCCGCTCGTCCGCGTAGCGGTAGTTGAACTCGGTTATGCCGCGGCGGCCGACGGCCTCGCAGAAACGACGGAAACTGCCGGGCTGCTCGGGTATCTCGGCGGCGAGGAGCATCTCGGTCTGTTCGCCGACGGCAGCCCGCTCGGCGATATGACGCAGGCGATCGAAATTGACATTGGCCCCGCAACTGATCGTCACGAGCGTCTGGCCACTGACCTTCCTCTCTGCGACGTAGCGCTTGGCCGCTGCAACCGTCAGTCCGCCGGCAGGCTCGACGATCGAGCGCGTGTCTTCGAAGATGTCGCGGATGGCGGCGCATATCTGGTCCGTGTCGACGGTCATGAACTCATCGACAAGTTCCCGACAGAGACGAAAGGTTTCATCGCCCACGCGCCGCACAGCGACACCGTCGGCGAAGATGCCGACGTGGTCGAGCGTCACGGGATGACCGGCCGCCATCGACGCCTGCATACCGGCCGAGTCGGCAGGTTCGACACCGACGATACGAATGCCAGGTTGCATTTGTTTGACCCAGGCGGCTATCCCGGCGATGAGGCCGCCGCCCCCCACCGGGACGAACAGGACGTCGATGTTTTCCTCGGCCTGCTCGAGGATCTCCTTGCCGATAGTGCCCTGGCCGGCTATGACATCGGGGTCGTCGAACGGGTGGATGAACTTCAGGTGCTTCTCTGCCGCAAGTTTCCGCGCATGTTCGTAGGCGTCGTCATAGGTGTCGCCGTGGAGCACGACCGAGCCGCCGAGGGCGGCGACCGCCTCAGTCTTGATCGAGGGCGTGGTGACCGGCATGACGATCACGGCCTGAATGCCCTTGCGCCTGGCCGCAAGCGCTACCCCCTGGGCGTGGTTGCCCGCCGAGCTGCAGATGACTCCCCGACCGAGGTCGTCAGCGGACAGGCCGGATATCTTGTTGTAGGCGCCGCGCAGCTTGAAAGAGAACACAGGCTGCAGGTCTTCGCGT